>NZ_JANSJL010000063.1:0-32522 GCF_047502745.1 Synechococcus sp. F70.1 | reverse complement strand
TGCAAGTATTCTGGTAGGCACTTTGCCTAGGCTAAAGTTGGCTCCGTCTTTAGCCTGTGTGCTCGATCAAGAGCAAGGAGCAACTACCTGCAGCTTGCGGGGAAGTCACGCCTGTGGAGATCCCTCTGGCGGGGTAGTAGGTGTTGAGCCTGCCACTAGCTACGGGTCGTGGAAGCAGGAAGAAAGCAGAAGCGCAGCAAACACTGCCCTACCTCAAATAGGAGTGTTTGTGAACGTTTCGTGGGTCTTTCAGAGCGGCTACTGAAACTGGCGCCAGTGGAGCTGGGCGTAGCGTCCTCCTTTAACCAGGAGCTCGCGGGGGTTGCCCTGCTCTAGAAGCTGTCCCTCTTCGAGGACAAAAACACGATGGGCGCTGCGCACTGTGGAGAGGCGGTGGGCAATAACAAAAACGGTACAGCGCTGCATGAGCCGTTGCAGAGCCTCCTGCACCAAGGCCTCTGACTCGTTATCCAAAGCGGAGGTCGCCTCGTCCAGGATGAGAATCTTGGGGTTGAGCAGCACAGCGCGGGCAATAGCTAGCCGCTGCCGCTGACCGCCGGAGAGGGTGATCCCACGCTCGCCGATTCGGGTGGCGTAGCCATCTGGCAGGCTCTCAATGAAGCTATCAATATTGGCCACCCGGGCCGCCTGGCGCACTGCCTCCAGGTCAAAGTGCTCCTGGCCATAGGCGATGTTGCTGGCAATGGTGCCGGAAAAGAGGGTAATCTCCTGGGGGACGATGCCAATTTGGCGACGCAAACTTTTGAGGGTGACGGTGCGGATATCGATGCCGTCGATGCGAATACACCCCTGCTGCGGATCGTAGAAGCGAGGGATCAAATTCACCAAAGTCGACTTGCCGGCCCCGGAGGATCCCACTAGAGCAACAATCTCGCCGGGGGCCACCTGAAAGCTGATGTCTTTAAGCACCGGCTGGCCCGGCTTGTAGGCAAAGGAGACCCGATCGAACTCCACCCAGCCCTGAATCGGCGGCAGGGGGCGGGCGCCAGGCAGCTCGCGCACGCGGGGTCGGGTATCTAGGAGCTCAAAGATCCGCTCCACGGAAGCCTCCCCTTGCTTTAGGTCGCTGTAGTTATTGGTGATGTGGACAAGGGGATCGATGAGCAGAGCCACCCCCGCAATGAAGCCGAGGAACTGGCTGCCGGTCAGGTTGCCCTCGCTAATCTGCCAGCCCCCTACCCAGAATACCCCCAGGACGCTCATGGCGTAGAGAAAGCCTACCACCGGGTCTTGGATGGCTTTGACCTGTTCGGTTTGAAAGCGAGCCAGGCGGTTGCTTTCGGCCAGGGCGCTGAAGCGGCGGATCTCGTAGTCCTCGGCAGCAAAGGCGCGGGTAAGGCTGACGGCAGCAAAGACCTCCGTTAAAAGAGAAGACAGGTCGGCCATGCTCTCCTGGTTGCGGCGGGAGCGCTGCAGCAGCCGCTCTCCAAACCAGCTGATCAAGGCGCCCATCAGGGGAGCAATCACCAGGGTGGTTAGGGTGAGGATGCCGTTGAGGTAGAACAAGTAGGCCACCACGGCCAGGATGGTGAGCACGCTGGGGATAAAGCGGTGGAAAAACCGCTGTACCACCTCCCCCACCCGATCCAGGTCGCTGGTGAGGCGATAGACAAGGTCACCCGTGCGGCTCCCGGAAAAATAGTCCACGTCCAATCCCTGCAAGTGGGCGTAGACTCGCTGCCGCAGCTCCAACACCATCTGCAGGGAGGCCCTGGCCATGAGGGTGTCCTGGCCGTACTGGAAGGCGCCACGCACTAAGAAGAACACCACCCCAATCAAGGCCAACGTCCGCAGTTGCCTGAGATCCCCAGCGCCAATGGAGCGAGCCACCCACTCGATCAAGTAGGCAAGGGCAGGCATGGTGAGGACAAAGCCAAGGGTACAGACTAGCCCCAGCAGCAACATCCACAGATGGGGCCGAATGAAGGGAAAGAGACGGCGATAGCTACGCAGCGGCTGCACCAAGGGCCATCCAAAAGGCTTCTGCCCCGATCAGCTTAGCGGAGATGAGCTCCTCAACGGCTGCCGAGATCCCCTCCTAGCAGCTTTTTTGCGGGATCTGAGGGAAACTGGCTCTCCTTTGGCCTCCCCCTGCCATCTTTTGCGCCAACGGCGCCAGCGGGAGACCAGGCAATCGCTAAGGCTGTGGTTGACAGATCCCAGCTCCAGCCCTAGGCCCACCCACCCCAGGGTCTCGGCGTGGGCTTGCAGCCACTGCCAGAGGTTGTCCCGCCAGATCCCCGGCTGCCACGGCCACCAGCCCAGGTGGGATCCCAGCCAGGCGGCGGTCAGGCCCACCCCTGTCACCCACAAGCCCAGGTAGAGCAGCCGCAGAGCAGTGCCCACCAGCGGCCCGTGGGACCAGAAGGAGCGGTGCCGCAGCCAGCGGCGGTAGGGAAGCCAAATCCAGCGCAGGAACAGCCAGCGGCGATACTGGCGAGAGTCAGTGTCCAGATCCCCGGAAAACATCAGGCCGCTGAAGAGATAGGCCGACCCCACCGCCAAAGCCACAGCGGCACTGTTGCCCAGCAAAGCCGCTGCCAAGGTAATGCCGGGAGCTGTCCAGAGGATGAGGCGATCGTGGGTGGATCCCCAGGGCATAAAGAGCGCAGCCCTCCCCTGGGGCTGAGTCTAGCCGCAAGTGGGGGAAAAAGCAGGGATCCCTCGATTGAGACGATCCAACACCTGCAACTGCCGGTAGAGCATCTCCACCCGCGGCATTTGGACTCCACCCTGCTGGGCATAGCGGAGAGGGTTGGCAAAAATAGCCTCCAGCTCCAGGGGACGCTTGCGCTCGTAGTCGATCTTCATGCTGGTGCGGTAGGGGACCATCTTCTCGGTGTTAGCCAGCATCTCGGGAATTAGGGAAGGGGGAAGCCGGCGACCACAGGCCGCAGCTCCCTCCACCACCTCTTGCATCAGGGCTTCTGCCAGGGCGCGGGCTTCCGGATCCCGGATCATCTGCTGGGTGTCGGCATTGAAAACAACCGAGAGGCCATTGAAGGGAATGTTCCAGACCAACTTCTGCCAGTGGGCTTCCATCAGATCCGGCGAGAGTGAGGTAGGGATCCCAGACCTTTGAAAATCGGCCTGGAGCTGTTGCAGACGGGGCGTGATCCCCTGGGGGGCATAGCCAGGGCCATATTCGGCCAGCAGTACCGAGCCATAGTCGAGGTGGCGGATGTGGCCAGGGCCAACTTTATTGGAGCTAATGAAACAGAGGCCACCCACGACGCGCTCAGGGCCGACGCAGTTGGCAATCTCCGGCTCTGCGCCCAAGCCGTTTTGCAGCAGGATCACCACGCCCTTTTCAGCTAGCACAGGCGGCAGCAGCCGGGGCAGAAGGTGATTTTGGGTGGCTTTCAGGGCCACGATTACTCCCTCACAAGGGGGCATTGCCTCCACGGAGGCGTAGGCATTGACCTGGGGCAGGTGAAAGTCTCCCCAGCAGGATTCCACCCACAAGCCGTTTTGGCGCACCTGCTCGTAGTCGCTATGGAGCAGGAAATGCACCTCAAAGCCGGCCTGCTGTAGCTTGGCCCCGTAGAATCCTCCCAAGGCGCCACTGCCCAAAACCGCATAGCGGCGGCTTTCCGGCAACTGGGACATTGCAAAACCTTGAGCCGATATCCTCACCCTAGCGCACTCTGGAGAGCTCACTCAGGATCAGGGTTGATCAGCAGCACCCGCTCCTCGCCGTCGGTTTCGCGCAGGTGCACCTTGACCATTTGCTCGGGAGTTGTGGTCAGCCTATGGCCGCAGTAATCCGGCTGAATGGGGAAGTGCCGATGGCCGCGGTCAATCAGCACGGCCAAGCGCACCCGTTCTGGGCGCCCAAAGTGGTTCAGGGCCTCCAAAGCCGCCCGAACAGTGCGGCCGTGAAAGATAACGTCGTCCACCAGCACGACCTCTTGGCCAGTGAGATCCCGGGGCATTTCACTGCGATCGGGAGTGCGCAGCCGGCCAGAGCCCAGGTCGTCGCGGAAGAAGGTGATGTCCAACTCCCCTACCTGGGGCGGTATCCCAAACAGCTCGGCTATGCCATCCCGGAGCCGGTAGGCCAAAGGCACCCCGCGGGTGCGGATGCCGATCAACACCAGCCTGTCCAGGTGGGGGTGATCCCTGCCAATGGCCGCCGCCAAAGCCGCCATTTGCCTAGCCATCTCCTGGGCATTGAACACCTCGGTTGTGGACATGGACAGTTGAGGCCGACCTATAGGAGCCCAAGTTAGCCCAGATCTGCAGCCAGTAGGATAGGATATAAAGCCCTAGAAGGGAGAGATCCGCCATGTCCACTGCAGTGTCCGCTACAGGTCCAGCTTCGACGGAGAAAAGAGGGCCTAGGTGGGCCCGCTGTTTACGGGCCGTGCTGGCGGTTCTCCCTCTGCTGGCCTTGGGGTTATTCCTGCTGGGATCCCCGGCCTGGGCGGAAGACTACAGCAAGCGGGAGCTGCAGGGGGCAGACTTTGCCGGACAAGACCTGAGCGGCTGGAAATTTCTCAAAGCCAACCTGCGACAGAGCAATCTCAGCCACGTGAAGGCGGCAGGAGCCAATTTTTTCGGGGCCAACCTCAGCAAAGCTAACCTACGCGGGGCGGATCTGCGCGGCGCCACCCTGGACATGGCCAATTTGCAGGGTGCTGATCTGCGGGAAGCCCAACTGCAAGACAGCATGATGTGGCTGGTGCGGGTGGAAGGGGTCGAGATCGAGGGAGCAGATTTTACCAATGCTCTAATCCGCAAGGATGCCCTCGCCATCCTCTGCGAGCGGGCTAGCGGCGTTAACCCGGTTACCGGCCGGGCCACCCGCGACACCCTGGGGTGCAACTAGCCCTCACCCCCAGCCCCCCTCCCTGGGAGAGAGGGGCGAAACTTTGGAAATAGCCCTAGCTTACGAGCTGGGGGCAGCCGCCTCTGAGGGGGCAGGCTTGCGCTGAAACTGACCCAGGAGCGAGTTCCAGGCTAGGCGTGCCATGGACAGCAGCCAGTTGCCCTCCAGCTCTCTAAACAAGTCCATGTTGAGCTTGAAGGCGTAGTTGGCTTCTGCCACAATGCGCTCGATAGTAGCCTGGTCCAGCCCCAGCGCATCCAGTTGAGCGCGGTAGCGCTGCTTAAACTTGCCCTCGTGCGGGATCTGTTCAAAGTCGTAGAAGGCGGTGCCTTCCCCCGGTGGCAGGCGCAGGGCCCGGCGGGCAATGTTTTTCAGGATCTGGCCGCCCGACAGGTCGCCAATGTAGCGGGTGTAGGCGTGGGCAATCAGCAGAACCGGATCTTTTTCCACCACTTCTTGAATGCGGTTGACATAGACTTGGCAAGCGGGAGAGGGCTTGACCACAGAGGGCCAATGGGGACCGATGAAATAGTTCAAATCTTTCTCTAGGCTGGCCTTGCGCCACAATTCGGGGTAGTAGAGCTGACCCACTATCGGGTGCTCTCGCAACCGCGCAAACCCCTCTTCCAGCGCACTGTAGACAAAGTAGAAATTGCCCACGTAGCGGCTGTAGGTACGCCTATCAACCACTCCCTTGAGGAAACATTTGATAAAGGTCATATTCTCGGCCATGGTGTGGGACTGCTTGGTGCCCTCCCGCAACTGGGTTGACAGGCCAGCGTTTTGATTTTCTTGGCTGGGCAAACCCTTACTCACAAAACCCTCCTTGTAAAAAGTTGCTTGGCTCCGGCCATTGACCGGCTCATGGAGGCAGCGAGGGATGCCTCAGCAGCAGACCCGGCAAAGGCAACACAGACCGCTCGCTGCGGCAGCTAAACGCCCTTCTCCGGGGCTCGATGCTTCTTTTTCCCCCACCATCCCTATCTAAGCAGCACTCGACTGGCGGTCAATGGCTTAAGCTTAGAATAATCCGCCCGAGTGTGAATGGATGTGAACAATCCTTAAGGCAGGTTGGAGAGGAAGCAGAGCTTGCTAGCTCCCAGGCTAAAGGCAGGAGTTGCCGCCAACCCTTGTAAAGTTCGTTGACGATCGTTGGCGGGGCTTCTATAATTGGAGGCCTGACTGCAGCGCAAGCCCTGCTAAGCAACGCATGAGCTCGTTAGCTGTTCCCTCCCCTGTTCTTACCTTACCTGACCTGGTAGAGATTCAGCGGGAAAGTTTCCTCTGGTTTTTACGGGAAGGGTTTGAAGAGGAGCTCCTGAGTTTTTCTCCCATCGTCGATTACACCGGCAAGCTGGAGCTGCACTTTCTGCCAGACTACCGGCCTGGGGATCCCTCCAAGGGGTACAAGATCAACAAGCCGCGCTATGACCCAGAGGAGGCCAAGCGGCGGGATGCCACCTATCAAGCCCAAATCCGGGTGCCGACGCGCTTAATCAACAAGGAGACGGGCGAAATCAAAGACATGGACGTCTTCATGGGCGAGCTGCCCTTGATGACGGATCGAGGCACCTTCATCATCAACGGCGCGGAGCGGGTTATCGTCAACCAGATTGTGCGCAGCCCCGGCGTTTACTACAAGGCGGAGCTGGACAAAAGTGGCCGCCGCACCTATAGCGCTAGCCTCATTCCCAACCGTGGTGCCTGGGTGAAGTTTGAGACGGACAAAAAGGGGCTGGTGTGGGTGCGCATCGACAAAACCCGCAAGCTCTCGGCAGCAGTTTTGCTCAAAGCTTTGGGCCTGAGTGACTCGGAGATCTACGACAGCCTGCGCCACCCCGAATTTTTCCAAAGAACCATGGAAGAGGAGGGGCACTACAGCGAAGAAGAGGCGCTGATGGAGCTCTACCGCAAGCTGCGGCCCGGGGAGCCTCCTACGGTCTCTGGCGGCCAGCAACTGCTAGAGTCGCGCTTTTTTGATCCCAAGCGCTACGACCTGGGGCGGGTAGGGCGCTACAAGCTCAACAAGAAGCTCAACCTGACGGTGCCCGAAAATGTTCGGGTGCTTACCGTTACCGACATTCTGGCCGTTATCGACTACCTCATCAACTTGGAATACGACATTGGCCAGGTGGATGACATTGACCACCTGGGCAATCGGCGGGTGCGCTCGGTGGGCGAGCTGCTGCAAAACCAGGTGCGGGTGGGCCTCAACCGCCTGGAGCGGATTATTCGCGAGCGCATGACGGTTTCCGAGTCAGAAAACCTTACCCCTGCCTCGCTGGTTAACCCCAAGCCCCTAGTGGCAGCTATTAAGGAGTTCTTCGGCTCCAGCCAGCTCTCCCAGTTCTTGGATCAGACCAACCCCCTGGCAGAGCTGACCCACAAGCGGCGGCTGTCGGCTCTGGGCCCTGGGGGCCTGACGCGGGAGCGGGCTGGCTTTGCCGTGCGGGACATCCACCCCAGCCACTACGGGCGCATCTGTCCCATCGAAACCCCCGAAGGACCCAACGCCGGGTTGATTGGGTCTCTTGCTACCCACGCCCGCGTCAACCAATACGGCTTTATCGAAAGCCCCTACTACCGCGTCGAGAATGGCGTGGTGCGCAAAGACCTGGGGATGGTCTACCTCACCGCTGACGAAGAGGACGAGTACCGCGTGGCGCCAGGGGACGTGCCGGTGGACGCCGAAGGCCGCATCACTGCCGAGGTGGTGCCCGTGCGCTACCGCCAAGAATTCACCACTGCTCACCCCAGTGAGGTGCACTACGTACAGGTGTCGCCGGTGCAGGTGATCTCGGTGGCCACCTCGTTGATCCCCTTCCTGGAGCATGACGACGCCAACCGCGCCTTGATGGGAGCCAACATGCAGCGCCAGGCGGTGCCCCTGCTCAAGCCAGAGCGGCCCTACGTGGGCACAGGCCTGGAAGCCCAGGCGGCGCGGGACTCCGGCATGGTGGTGGTGTCGCGCACCAACGGGGTGGTGACCTATGTTTCCGCCGATGAAATCGTGGTGCGGCCCGAGGATGGGGGAGATCCCATTGTCTACCGCCTGCAAAAATATCAGCGCTCCAACCAAGACACCTGCCTCAACCAGCGTCCTCTGGTCTACGTGGGGGATCGGGTAGTGGCCGGCCAGGTGCTGGCTGACGGTCCAGCAACCGAGGGCGGCGAGCTGGCCCTAGGCCAGAACGTGCTGGTGGCCTACATGCCCTGGGAGGGCTACAACTACGAAGACGCCATCTTGATCAGCGAGCGGCTGGTCTACGATGATGTCTTCACCTCCGTGCACATCGAGAAATACGAAATTGAGGCCCGGCAGACCAAGCTGGGGCCAGAGGAGATTACCCGCGAGATCCCCAACGTGGGGGAAGATGCCCTGCGCAACCTGGACGAAAACGGCATCGTGCGCATTGGGGCTTGGGTGGAAGCCGGCGACATTCTGGTGGGCAAGGTTACGCCCAAAGGGGAGTCGGATCAGCCTCCGGAAGAGCGGCTGCTGCGGGCCATTTTTGGGGAGAAAGCTCGCGATGTGCGGGACAACTCCCTGCGCGTGCCCAACGGTGAGCGCGGGCGGGTGGTGGATGTGCGCATCTTTACCCGCGAGCAGGGGGATGAGCTGCCGCCGGGAGCCAACATGGTGGTGCGAGTTTACATTGCCCTCAAGCGCAAAATCCAGGTGGGAGATAAGATTGCTGGCCGCCACGGCAACAAAGGCATCATCTCCCGCATTTTGCCAGTTGAGGACATGCCCTATCTGCCTGATGGCACGCCGGTGGATGTGGTGCTCAACCCCCTGGGAGTGCCCTCCCGCATGAACGTGGGCCAAGTGTACGAGTGCCTGCTGGGCTGGGCCGCGGAGCACTTGGGGGTGCGCTTTAAGCTAATGCCCTTCGATGAAATGCACGGCCTGGAGGCTTCCCGACTGACCGTGGAAGCCAAGTTGCGGGAGGCGCGCGAGAAGACCGGCAAGGACTGGATCTTCAACCCTGAGGGCAAATACTGCGGCAAGGTGCAGGTGTTTGATGGCCGCACGGGCGAGCCCTTCGACCAGCCGGTTACGGTGGGCCGGGCCTACATGCTGAAGCTCGTGCACTTGGTGGACGACAAGATCCACGCCCGCTCCACCGGCCCCTACTCGCTGGTAACCCAGCAACCGCTGGGGGGTAAAGCCCAGCAGGGTGGCCAGCGCTTTGGGGAGATGGAGGTGTGGGCTTTGGAGGCGTTTGGGGCGGCCTACATCTTGCAGGAACTGCTGACTGTCAAGTCGGACGACATGGTGGGGCGCAACGAGGCCCTCAACGCCATCGTCAAGGGCAAGCCCATTCCTCGGCCGGGCACGCCGGAATCTTTCAAGGTGTTGGTGCGGGAGCTGCAGTCCCTGTGCCTGGACGTCTCCGTGTACAAGGTGGAGGTGGACAGCAAAGGCCAGCCCCACCATGTGGAGGTAGACCTAATGGCCGATGTCTCGACCCGCCATGTCCCTTCTCGGCCCACTTACCAGTCAATTACGGCTGAGGATCTCTCCCCAGCAGCCAGGGAAGGCTTCGTAGCTAGCCGCAGCCGGGACGAGGAAGAAGACGAGGACGATTTTTAGGTGGCGCCAGGCAGGTTTCAGCCAAGGGAGGAAAGGGGGGAGGATCCCTCTCTCCTTCCTATCTAGGTGCTAAGGCAGTAAGTCAGGAGAAATGGCTATGGCCAGACCAGAGCAGCGCTTTGACTACATCAAGATTGGGTTGGCTTCTCCCCAGCGGATTATGGAGTGGTGCCAGCGCACCCTGCCCAACGGCCAAGTCGTGGGAGAGGTTACCAAGCCAGAGACCATCAACTACCGCACCCTCAAGCCGGAGATGGATGGTCTCTTCTGTGAGCGCATCTTCGGGCCGGTTAAGGACTGGGAGTGCCACTGTGGCAAGTACAAGCGCGTGCGACACCGCGGCATTGTCTGCGAACGCTGTGGGGTGGAAGTGACGGAGTCGCGGGTGCGCCGCTATCGCATGGGCTACATCAAGCTGGCTGCCCCAGTTACCCACGTTTGGTATCTAAAAGGGATCCCTAGCTACATTGCCACCCTGCTGGACATGCCGCTGCGCGACGTGGAGCAGGTGGTGTACTTTAACGCCTACGTCGTGGTGGATCCGGGCAATGCCCCCAACCTCTCCTACAAGCAGCTGCTGACGGAGGATCAATACCTTGAGATCGAAGATCAGATGTACGAGGAGGGATCCAACCTGCAGCTGCCGGAAAACTGGGCCATGATTGGGGCCGAGGCCATCGAACGCCTGCTCAAAGACATTGACCTAGAAAAAGAGGCGGAGAAGTTGCGCGAGGAAATCGCCAGTGCCCGCGGCCAGAAGCGAGCCCGCCTGATCAAGCGGCTGCGGGTCATCAACAACTTCATTGCCACGGGAGCTCGGCCTGAGTGGATGGTGCTGCGGGTGCTGCCGGTCATCCCCCCCGATCTGCGCCCGATGGTGCAGTTGGATGGGGGCCGTTTTGCCACCAGTGACCTCAACGACCTCTATCGCCGCGTGATTAATCGCAACAACCGCCTGGCGCGCCTGCAGGAGATCATGGCGCCGGAGATCATTGTGCGCAACGAAAAGCGCATGCTGCAGGAGGCAGTAGATGCCCTCATTGACAACGGGCGGCGCGGGCGCATGGTGGTGGGAGCCAACAATCGTCCCCTCAAGTCCCTGTCGGACATCATTGAGGGCAAACAGGGCCGTTTCCGGCAAAACCTGCTGGGCAAGCGGGTGGACTATTCAGGGCGCTCGGTGATTGTGGTGGGGCCCAACCTGCGCATGCACCAGTGCGGCTTGCCCAAAGAGATGGCCATTGAGCTATTTCAGCCCTTCGTCATCCATAAGTTGATCAAGCGAAATATCGTCAACAACATCAAAGCCGCCAAAAAGCTCATCCAAAGCAATGACCCGCAGGTTTGGGACGTGCTGGAGGAGGTCATCGACGGCCACCCAGTTTTGCTCAACCGCGCTCCCACGTTGCACCGCCTCGGGATCCAAGCCTTTGAGCCGGTTCTGGTGGAGGGGAGGGCAATTCAGCTCCATCCCTTGGTCTGCCCCGCCTTTAACGCTGACTTTGACGGCGACCAGATGGCTGTCCATGTGCCTTTGTCCTTGGAAGCCCAGGCGGAAGCGCGCCTGCTGATGTTGGCCACCAACAACATCCTCTCCCCAGCCACGGGTGCCCCCATCATTACCCCTACCCAAGACATGGTTTTGGGCTGCTACTACCTGACCGTGGACAACCCCGAGGCACCCGAGGTTAACGACCGCTATTTTGCTAGCCTGGAGGATGCTCTTGTCGCCTACGACCGCGGCATCATTGGCCTGCACAGCAAAATCTGGGTGCGCTACAGCGGCCCGATGGAGTTGGGCAAAGGAGAAAAAGAGTCAGAGCCCCAGATTGTCGAGGAGCCAGGCGGTACCCGCCTCAAGATCACCAACTACCGCCGCATCCGCGAGGATCAAGAGGGCAACGTTATCAGTCAATACATTCGCACTACGCCAGGCCGGATCATCTTTAACAAGACGGTGCAGGACATTCTGTTGGCATAGCCATGAGCGAAAAAGGACAAATTTCCCCCAGCCTGCGGTGGCAGCCTGCCTCTAGCTCTAAGGCGGAGGCCCCCCCGCCTCCTATTCCCTTTCGCAACTATCAAATCGGCAAAAAAGAGCTGCACAACCTCATTGCCTGGGCTTTTGCCCGCTACGGCACTGCCCGCACAGCGCAGATGGCGGATGCCCTGAAGACATTGGGCTTCAGGTACGCCACCCAAGCTGCCGTCTCCATCAGCATTGAAGACCTGCGCATTCCGCCCAGCAAGCGGCAGCTCTTGGCCCAGGCAGAGGCGGAGATCGAGGCGGCCACAGAGCGCTTTATCCGCGGCGAGATTACCGAGGTGGAGCGCTACCAAAAGGTCATCGACACTTGGAACCAAGTCAATGAGCAAATTAAAGAGGAAATGCTCAACAACTTCCGCCAGAACGATCCCCTCAACTCCGTCTACATGATGGCCCACTCGGGGGCAAGGGGGAACGTCTCGCAAGTGCGGCAGTTGGTGGGCATGCGCGGCCTGATGGCCAATCCGCAGGGGGAGATCATCGACCTGCCCATCAAGGCCAATTTCCGCGAGGGCTTAACCGTGACCGAATACATCATCTCCTCCTACGGCGCGCGCAAGGGCTTGGTGGACACGGCGCTGCGGACTGCCGACTCCGGCTACCTCACCCGCCGCCTGGTGGATGTCTGCCAGGACGTGATTGTGCGAGAGGCCGACTGCGGCACGGACCAAGGGATCCCGCTCCAGGCCTTGATGGATGGCGATAAAGTCGTTGTGCCACTGGAGGAGCGCCTGGTAGGGCGGGTGCTGGCCCAAGATGTAGTGCATCCGCAAACCCAGGAGATCCTGGCCCGCCGCAACCAAGAGGTAGATCACGACTTGGCCAAAACCATTGTGGAGGCGGGCATCCAGCAGGTGGTAGTGCGTTCTCCCCTTACCTGTGAAGCCAACCGCTCGGTGTGCCGCATGTGCTACGGCTGGAGCCTGGCCCACTCTCGGCTGGTGGATCTGGGGGAGGCGGTTGGGATCATTGCCGCCCAATCGATTGGAGAGCCGGGCACGCAGTTGACCATGCGCACCTTCCACACGGGAGGGGTGTTTACAGGGGAGGTGGCTCGCCAAATCCGCGCCCCCTTTACCGGGGTAGTGCGCTTCCCGAAAAACCTGCGCACTCGCCCCTTCCGCACCCGCCACGGCGACGATGCCCTCCAGGTGGAGGTCAACAACCAAATCGTTCTGGAAGGGCCAGAGGGACAGCGGGAAGTCTTCGACCTGACCCAGGGATCCACCCTGCTGGTGCGAGATGGGGCCCTGGTGCAGCGGGATCAGTTAATTGCGGAAGTGGCCGTAGCCAAAGCGGTGCGCAAGAGCACCGAGAAAGCCCAGAAGGAAGTGGTGGCCGATCTGGCAGGGGAAATTCGCTTTACCGACCTGCTCATCGAGGAGAAAGCCGACCGCCAGGGCAACACCACCTCTACTGCCCAGCGGCAAGGGCTGATCTGGGTCCTGTCTGGCCAGGTGTACAACCTGCCTCCCGGCGCTGAGCCAGTGGTAAAGAACGGGGATCGGGTGCAGCCGGGGGATGTCATCGCCGAAACCTCGCTGGTCACCGAGCACGGTGGCATCGTGCGCCTGCCAGAGCGCAGCGACATCAAAGGCGGACGGGAGGTGGAGATCATCAATGCGGCGGTGGTGCTCCACGAGGCGCGGGTGCGGGTGGAATCTCACCAAGGCCGGGAGCAATTTTTGCTGGACACGCCCAGCGGCCAGACTTTTGTTCTCAAGGCTACACCAGGTACCAAGGTAGGCAACGACGAGGTGGTGGCGGAGCTCATCGACAACCACTTCCGCAGCCACACGGGAGGCTTGGCAAAGTTTGCTGGCGTTGAGGTAGCCCGGCGGGGCAGAGCAAAGCAGGGCTACGAAGTCATCCGCGGCGGCACCCTGCTGTGGATCCCGGAGGAGACCCATGAGGTGAACAAGGACATCTCCCTCCTCAATGTGGAAGATGGCCAGTACGTGGAAGCCGGCACCGAGGTAGTGAAGGACATCTTCTGCCAAAATGCCGGTGTTGTCGAGGTTATCCAGAAAAACGACATCCTCCGGGAGATCGTCATCAAGCCTGGATCCCTGCATCTGGTGGAGGATCCCGCTGACCTGGAAATCCCCACCGGCACCTTCATCCAGCCGGGTCAAAAGCTGCTCAGCAGCATTGTCCCTGACCGACTGGTCTATCTGGAGCAGGTGGAAACTCCCGAAGGACCCGGCATCCTGCTGCGCCCGGTGTATGAGTATGAAATCCCCGACCGACCGGTGGTGCCCACCCAGGAGTCTACGAGCGAGTCCGGTCGCTCCATTCGCCTGCGGGCTGTCCAGCGGGTTCCCTTCAAGGATGGGGAGCGGGTCAAGTCGGTGGGCCCGGTGGAATTGCTGCGCACGCAACTGGTGCTGGAGATCGATACTGACGCGCCGCAGCTCAAGGCCGATATTGAGCTCATCCAGGATGAGAAGGATCCCAGCATCCGCCGCCTGCAACTGGTGATTCTGGAGACCTTGCTGCTGCGCCGCGATGTAGAGGCAGATCTAGCTCAGGGGAGTACCCACACCCGGCTGTTGGTTAACCAAGGAGACACCGTCGGCAGAGGGGGGGTTATCGCCCGCACCGAGATCCAGGCCAAAAAAGCTGGGATTGTGCAAGGGATCCGCGAGGGCACCGAGGTGGTGCGGCGGGTGCTGGTGATTACCGACGACGATCTGCTGACGGTACCCTTAGACGGGCCAGCCAGCGTTGAGGTGGGAGCGCTGGTGCGAGCTGGAGAAGAACTGGCGCCGGGGATCCCTGCTCCCGAGTCGGGACAAGTGATGCAAATTGCAAAGGATCACCTGGTGCTGCGGCGGGCGCGGCCCTACCTGGTTTCGGCAGGTGCCATCCTCCAGGTGCGGGATGGAGATCTGGTTCAGCGGGGGGATGCCCTAGCCATTCTAATCTTCGAGCGGGCCAAGACCGGCGACATCATCCAGGGGCTGCCGCGGGTGGAGGAGCTGCTGGAGGCTCGCAAACCCAAGGAAATGTGTGTCTTGGCCAAGCGACCCGGCACTGTGCAGCTAAGCTGGCAGGGAGAAGAGCCGGATCTCAAGGTCATTGAAGCCGATGGCACGGTTACTTCCTATGCCGTGCTGCCAGGGCAGAGCTTGGTGGTGGTGGACGGCCAGTCGGTGGGGGTAGGGGATCCCCTGACTGACGGCCCTGCCAACCCCCATGATCTTTTGGAGATCTACTTCGAGTACTACCGCCAGACCCTGGGAGATGACCAAGCGGCGCGGCTAGCCCTACGGGAGGTGCAGCGCTTCCTCGTCAACGAGGTCCAGAATGTCTACCGCTCGCAGGGGGTGGAGATTGCGGACAAGCACATTGAGATTGTGGTACGCCAGATGACCTCCAAGGTGCGGGTGGACGACAGCGGTGACACCGTCTTGCTGCCGGGTGAGCTGGTAGAGCTGCGGCAGATCCAGCAAGAGAATGCCTCCCTAGCCGTCAGTGGCGGGGCGCCGGCCAAGTACACACCTGTCCTCCTGGGGATCACCAAGGCCAGCTTGAATACCGACAGCTTCATCTCGGCAGCTAGCTTCCAGGAAACCACGCGGGTGCTCACCGAGGCAGCCATCGAGGGCAGATCCGACTGGCTGCGGGGTCTGAAGGAGAACGTCATCATTGGCCGCCTGATCCCGGCAGGCACAGGCTTTAGCACCTACCAGGAGATGGCTCCAGAGCCGGAGCCTCCTGAGGAGGAAGAACCTCCAGCCGTGCTGCCGACGGTGCCACGCCGCGTGGTCCTGGAGGACGACCAACTCATCGACGACTCCACCCCTGTCGACGAGCCGGAGGAGGAGGAAGAAGAGTAAGCCGCGCTTGCGGGGGTTTGGGGATCGGGCCCAGCACTGGCAAGCTGGTGGCAGTAAAACACCCCCTACAGCTGCTGCTAGATCCAGTGCTAGTAGCAGTTGCTGCCCCGTCAGCTAACTCCCTTCTCTTCCTGGGAGGGGGCTGGGAGAAAATAGCCATCCAGGCAAGAGGCAGTCAAAAATGCCGCTTTGTGGCACAATGGGCAACCTCGCCAACGCACCTTCTGCCTTCACGTGGATTAGCTAGGCTGGCAGGTACATTTCCTCTGATAGGCCTTTTGCCTAGGCTAAAGTTGGCTCTGTCTTGAGCCTGTGTGCTCGAACAAGAGCAAGGAGCAGCTACCGTCAGCTCGACGGGAAGTGACGCCTGGGGAGATCCCTCTAGTGGGGTAGTGGAGGTGAACTCTGCTGCTAGCTATATGTCACGGAAGCAGGAAGAAAGCCTCAACCTGGAGCACAAGTCTGCTTTTGTCCGGGGTTGTATGAGTCTTTCAGAGCGGATGTGGGCTGCAACGCAGCCAAGATAATTGCCTTGCTGGGAGCTTCCGTAAACCGGCGCAGGAGGGTGGTTGGTTTGCCAACCTCTAACCGGCGGGGGAGTTTACCTTCTCCTGGTATAGAAGCGCTCCCGCAGCTGTCTTTGAACCTAAGCTGCCGGCATGAGGGGACGGAAGCCGTGCTTACGAGACAATTCCCCGATGAGATCTAGTTTCTCCAGGGTAATCAGGTTGCGGCCCCAACTGAAATTGGTGTGCAGGCCCTCAAACTCCAGCAGCATTGACTCGGCAAAGCAGGCAAAGAGGTGACGGGCAGGGTTGGCCACATTCAAGAACTGCATGATAGTCCACTCAATATCCAGCGAGTGCTCCACCATGCCGCCGTCGATGACATATAGCCCCTTGCGCTGCAACTGGGAGGCAATGTTTTTTGGATAGCCACCGTCGATGATGACGCAGGGATCCGGCAACACCTGTGGATCAAGGGTTACCCCCTGGCTCAGGCTGGCCACCCAGACGATGAAATCGGCACGGGGCAAGGCCTCTTCCAGGGAACAGATCTCTCCTTTTTTAAGCTTGGCCTGCAGCTCTTCTAGGCGTCGCCGCTCGCGGGCTATAAGCAACAGCTTGGCCACTGAAGTGCGGTTCACCAGCCACTGGCAAACGGCACTGCCAATATCGCCGGTAGCTCCCACCACGGCAACGGTGGCAGTGGCCAAGTCCATAGCGTAGCGCTGGGCTGCCGCCTGTAATTGTTGACAAATGATGTAAGCGGTGTGGGTGTTGCCAGTGGTGAAGCGTCGGATCTCCAGGTCGACGTTGCGCACCCGCTTGAGGGTTTCGAGGCGAAAATTCTCAAAGATAATGCTACTAAACCCGCCCAGGGCAGTGATATCAAGGCCTCGCCGCTGGGCTAAAGCCATCGCGTTTAAAACCTTGCGACAGGCGGCTTTGACCCGACCGCTGGCCAGCATTTCCGGCAGGAAACAGGATTCGACGTACTGACCATAAATTTTCTGGCCAGTGATGCTGGTAACTACAATCTCGTCCACCACCTGAGGTGGAGCCATGCACCAAAAGTCCAGGTCACTTTCTGCATATTCGGCATACCCCAGCTTGTCTGCCACTTGCTTTGCATGGGCCAGGCTGGTCAAGTGCCCAATCAGGCCAAACATAGAGGCTCACTCACGTAGCTTGCGGATCCTCTCCGGATCCCCTCAAGGAGGATAGGAAGTGCTGCAGCTCAGCCAGGAATCCCCAACAAGCGGGAGGAGGTTAGGCAGCCCGCAGCCCCTGGGCTGACAAGCGCATCACCTCGCGCGTGTTAAAGCCAATGTTGGCCAGCGCTTCGCCATAGGCAATGAGGAAGTCTTCCACAATGGCCTCGCGATCCATGTAGATAGCTTCTATGTCTTCATTCACCTGCTGCAGCATCTTCCAGACCAGGGGCAGGTTTTGGGCGTTGGCCGTTTCAATTTGGGTTTTGACCTCGGCAAAGTGCTCGCCCAGCCAGCGCTCCCCAAAGTTGAGGTGGAGATACTCGTCCTGAACTACCCCTTCGGTAATCTTGCGGGCAAACTCATCGGCAACCGGGATGTAGATGTTGTAGGCGGCAATGGCAAAGCACTCGATGATTAGCGACTGAATGACCAAGCAAGTCACCAGGTCTGCAGCTACTGCCGCTTTTTGGAAATTGTCCCGCAAGGGGGCAAAGAAGGCACGGGCAAACTCCCTGTCCGGTTCTACCTTCAGGTTCTTGCCGCAGGCTTGGAAGCCCTTCATGTGGCGCAGTTCCATCTTGGCCAGCTTGCGCAGCTCCTCTGCTGCTGCCGGCAACATTTCGGCCAAGCGGAGGTAATTGTCGTGGGCTTCCTGTTCGCCTTCAATGACAATGCCGTTGATGCGAGAGTAGGCCTGCCGATACGCGGGGCTGCTGTAGTCTAGGGTCGTGTCGCTGGCATTGGCTGGGAGGGAAACGTTTGCTGGGGCCATACTCGTGCATCTCCTTGATGGGCTGTCGAGCGCCGGGATCCCTTTGCTAGCTGTGCAATAATCCTAGCGCTTGCTGGTCTAGGGTTACTCTACTCAGGATAGCCCTAGCTGGAACAGGATGGGTCGCATCCCTTTCGTTGGGAGAGACAAGCCTGCTAGGGTGGGTACTTAGGCAGCAGGGGAGGGGAGAGGGAGCCAAGAGGATGTCTGCCCTTGGGGATGGCCTAGAGCGGCTGCGCCAGCTGCTGGTGGAGCTGGAGGAACAGTCCCTGGATCAGCCCATTGACAGCGCTGAGGAGGTGTTGCAGGCTATCGAGCTGGCAACGGCTTTTGAACTGTTCGAGGTAGAAAGCCGTCGCTTGTTGCTCCAGACTGCGGCCAATCTTTGGGAGCGGGTGCGCCAGCACAATTTGGCAGCCCAGGAAATTGAGGTAGTGGCGGAGAAGTTGCGGGCAGTGGGCTACACGGACGCTGAGATCGAGGAGATTTTGGAGTTGGAGCCGCAGGAGGACTAGGCAAAAACCATGCCCAGTTCCTCAGTAGCTACTTCCAGTTGGGTGGCGGCGTCGTAGCAGGCTCCGCGCAGGTTGGCCAGTTTGAGTTTGCAGCCGCTGAGGTTGGCCCCTTTGAGGTTGGCATCGCTGAGGTTGGCCCCTGCTAGATCGGCCTGGCTGAGGTCGGCGCCACTGAGGTCGGCTTGGCTGAGGTTAGCGCCGCGCAAGTTGGCTTTTTGAAGTTGGGCTCCCGGCAACTTGGCTTTCTCCAGGTTGGCTAGGCGCAGGTTGGATCCCTGGAGGTCAGCTTGGCTGAGATCGGCGCCGCTGAGGTAGGCCCGCTCCAGGTTAGCCCCAGCTAGCTTGGCCTGCTGGAGGAGGGCTCCCCCCAGATCAATCCCGGCTAGATCCGCGCCAGCCAAGTCAGCTCCTGGCAGTTGGCTGTTGCTGAAATCGCGCTCACCCTTGCCGTAGCGCTGCAGCAGTTCTGTTGCGCTCTCAACCATTGCCTTTCCTCCACTAGACAAGTCGGATCCTACTGGGGGAGACAGTTGCTGCCAAGAACACAGCTTCTCCTTCTTTTCCAAACCGCGCTAGGATAAGCACGTGCCCTCGAGACCTCTTAGATGAGCTTGCCCCGCCTGCCCCGCTCCCGACCTCGGCCCAAGTTGCGCTCGATCCCTCGCCGCAAAGCTGAATCTGCCCTCTATGCCGAGATGCAGCAGCTCTCAGCGGAAAAGCAGCGGCTTAATCAGGAACTGGAGTTTCTCCAGGAACGGCAAGAGCAAATTCAGGCACGGCTTCAGGAAATTGAACAAGCGCTGCAGCATTTTCAGCAGGCAGCAGAGGCTTTTCGAAATCCCGTTTCTTCCCCAAAGCCCAGCCCTTTCGGCTTTTCTCCCTCGCGCTTTCTATCCATGACCTTTGAGTACTGAGCCAGTTTGCCAGCGGGTGGGCAAGAGCCGCGGGGCCAAACTTTGGTTATAGAGTGGTAGGCTGATCCTAGCAGTGAAACCAAGTCCTACAACAAAGCCGCCCCTGGCTTTCCCTACCGGGATCCGCTGACGTTTTGACACCTGAGCAAACAAGGAGCTAAACCTCAACCATGGTTACTGCCACTGCAGCTAACGTTGGCTACATTACCCAAGTCATTGGACCAGTTGTCGATGTCGAGTTTCCCAGCGGCAAACTCCCTCAAATCTACAATGCCCTCAAGGTGGAGGCCACAACCGAAAGTGGCTTGAAGGTCAAAGTTACCTGCGAAGTCCAGCAGCTTTTGGGGGATAACCGCGTGCGGGCCGTGGCCATGTCCTCCACCGATGGGCTGGTGCGGGGTATGCCGGTGGTGGATACAGGCGCCCCAATTACCGTGCCAGTGGGCGAGGCCACCCTGGGCCGCATCTTCAACGTGCTGGGAGAGCCGGTGGATCAGAAGGGGCCGGTACAAGCTAAGGAGTTCGCCCCCATCCACCGCAGTGCCCCGCCCCTGGTGGAGCTGACGGTCAAGCCGGAGCCCTTTGAAACTGGCATTAAGGTAATCGACCTGCTGGCTCCCTTCAAAAAGGGCGGCAAGGTGGGTCTGTTTGGGGGTGCCGGCGTAGGCAAGACGGTGCTGATCCAGGAGCTCATCCACAACATTGCCGAGGAGCACTCCGGCCTGTCGGTGTTTGCTGGGGTGGGAGAGCGCACCCGCGAGGGGAACGACCTCTACAACGAAATGAAGGAGTCCGGGGTGCTGAGTAAGGTGGCGCTGGTCTACGGCCAGATGAACGAGCCGCCAGGTGCCCGCATGCGGGTAGGCCTCACTGCTCTGACGATGGCCGAGTACTTCCGCGACGTCAACAAGCAAGACGTCCTGTTGTTTATCGACAACATCTTCCGCTTTGTGCAGGCCGGCTCGGAAGTGTCGGCGCTCCTAGGCCGCATGCCCTCTGCGGTGGGCTACCAGCCCACCTTGGCTACGGAAATGGGCAACCTGCAGGAGCGGATTACTTCCACCAAACAGGGATCCATCACTTCCGTGCAGGCAGTGTATGTACCTGCCGACGACCTGACCGATCCGGCACCGGCGACGACGTTTGCCCACCTGGATTCGACCGTGGTGCTGTCGCGCAGCTTGGCGGCCAAGGGCATCTACCCAGCAGTGGATCCCCTGGAGTCTTCGTCCACCATCCTGCAGGCGGACATTGTGGGGGAAGAGCACTACAACACCGCCCGGGCCGTGAAGCAGACGCTGCAGCGCTACAAGGAGCTGCAGGACATCATCGCCATTTTGGGCCTGGACGAGCTCTCTGAAGAAGACAAGCTGGTGGTGGCCCGTGCCCGCCGCATCGAGCGCTTCCTGTCGCAGCCCTTCTTCGTGGCGGAAGTGTTCACCGGCTCGCCTGGCAAGTACGTGAAGTTGGAGGATACCATCAAGGGCTTCCAGCGCATCCTCTCGGGAGAGCTGGACCATCTGCCGGAGCAGGCCTTCTACCTGGTGGGCACCATCGAGGAGGCCATCGAGAAGGCCGAGAAGCTCAAGTCCAGGTAATCCCCTACCCCAGGGATTCCGCCTCGTCGTCAGGATCCCCGCTGGGAAGGGGCTCCAACTGCAAGGAGAGCTGGTAAAGGCGGCGCCGCGTCCAGAGGGGGGATCCCTGCAGACGCTGGGCCAGTTGCCGGCTGGCAGCGGAGCGGGACAGGCCCTTAGCCAGCAGGCGAGCCAGCTCCTGGCGCACTTCTGCTTCGGAAGGGGAGAGCTCCTCGGCTTTTTCTGAGCAAGGCCGTCCCTCCAAAACCAGGGTAAATTCTCCCCGCGGCGGCTGGGCTAGGCAGTGCTCCAGAGCAGCGGCCAGGGATCCCCGCCAAAAGGACTCGTGCCATTTGGTGAGCTCGCGGGCCAGCACGATCTGCCGCTGAGGGCCGCAGTGCACGAGGAGATCCTGCAAAGTCCGCTGCAGGCGGTGGGGGGCTTCGTAGAGGACGATGGTGCGCTCTTCCTGGGCCAGTTGCTGCAGGCGTGCTTGGCGCTGACGGGGCTTAAGGGGCAAAAAGCCCTCGAAGACAAATCGGTCGGTGGGCAAGCCCGAAGCTGTCAACGCAGCCACCGCCGCCACAGGGCCAGGTACCGGGATCACCGGTATCCCAGCTTGGATACAGGCGCGCACCAGCTCCTGGCCTGGATCGGAAAGAGCAGGTGTGCCGGCATCGCTGATGAGGGCCACTGACTGCCCTGCTGCCAGGTACTTGAGGATTTGCGGGATCCGCCGGCTTGCATTGTGCTCGTGGTAGCTGATGAGGCGAGCGGAGATTTGAAAGTGGCTAAGCAGCTGGCCGGAGTGGCGGGTGTCTTCCGCCGCCACCCAGTCCACCTCCTGCAAAACTCGCAGGGCCCGCAGGGTGATATCTTCGCGGTTGCCAATGGGAGTGGCCACTAAGTAAAGGGCGGCGCCAGGGCGCTCCATGGCCAAGCCTTAAGGCTAAGGGGATCCTGAGATCTCCAGGCTAGCTGCCTGTGACAGGATCGAGGGAAAGGGAGAAGAGAGTGCCGGTGCGCCTGACGACGCGAGCCACCTACAGCATCAAGGCTTTGCTGGATCTGGCGATGCTTAGCAAGGGCCAGAGGGCGTCGGTGCGGGCGATTGCCGAGCGACAGCAGATCCCGGCCCCCTACTTGGAAAAGCTGCTGATAGAGCTACGCCAAGCTGGCTTGGTCTGCTCCCAGCGAGGGGCGCAGGGGGGCTATCGGCTGGCACGGCCGCCGCGGCGAATCCCCATTAGCGCCATTTTGGCGGCGGTGGGGGAGTCCTTGGATCTCCGCACCAACAGCTCGGAGGGGGCAAGAGCTCCTCAAGAAAGCGCTGGCGCGGGAGCGGACTGGGTAACGGCGGCCCTCTGGGCACGGATTGCCCAGCGAGTGCGGCAGGTGTTGGAGGAAACGACCCTGGAAGATTTGTATTTTGACGCCCGCAGTTGGCAGGCAGCCCAAAGCCAGGAGGGAAAGTTTGTGGTCTGAAGCTTGGCTGTTTTTCCCCGCTCAGCCAACGGCCCCGCTGGTGCTGGCGATGGCTTTGGCCCTGGACTACCTGCTGGCAGATCCCTGGGGGTGGCCTCACCCAGTGCGGGTCATGGGGGCGGTGATTGCCTGGGGCCAAGGCTATATCCTCCAGCACTGCCTAACTCCCTCAGCCCAGCGCTGGGGCGGGGCAATGCTCACCTTGGCGTTGGTGGCGGGCTCCTACGCGGCGGGCTGGAGTCTGATTGCCATCGCCCAGGCCCTTCACCCCTGGGCAGGGATCCTGATGCAGAGCATATTGATGGCCAGTTGTCTAGGGGGGCGCAGCCTGCGCTTTGCCGCCTTGGAAGTGTTGGATTCCCTGGAAAAGGGGGATCTGCCCCAGGCCCGCCAACGCCTTAGCCGCTACGTAGGCCGGGATACGGAGCACCTGACGGAGCCAGAGATTTTGCGGGCGGTGATCGAGACCGTGGCCGAGAATACCCCTGACGGGGCAACGGCCCCTTTGTTCTACGCCTTTCTGGGGGGAGCGCCGCTGGCTTTGGCCTACAAGGCCAGCAGCACGCTGGACTCCATGGTGGGCTATCGCCATGCCCCCTTTACCTACCTGGGCACAGTGCCAGCCCGCTGCGAGGATCTCCTGACCTGGCTACCCTGCCGGCTGACGGTACTGACGCTGGCGCTGCTCGGCGGGGATCCCTGGGAGTTTTGGCAGCGCTGTCGCCGCGACGGTCAGGCAGACCCCAGCCCCAATTCGGGCTGGAGCGAGGCGGCCTTTGCCTGGCGGCTGCAGATTCAGTTGGGAGGCACCAACTTCTACCGCGGCGTCCCCAAGGTTAAGCCGAAGTTGGGGATCCCGGCTCGCCCCTTGAGCCCCCAGGTGGTGCGGGAAAGTTTGCAGTTGCTGCGACAGGTTTTGGGAGTGTGGAGCGGTCTAGGGGTGGGGCTGGCCCTTCTCTGGAGGCTTTGGGATTGAGAGGGTAGTGTTCCCGTAGCCAGGCTTCTGCCTCAGCGCGGGTGGAGAGCTTGCCATTGAGGGTAAGGTAGCGCAGGCCATCCAGAATCTCCTGAAACAGAGGGCCTGGCCTATAGCCCAGGCGACGCAGATCGTGGCCGTTGAGAGGCGGCTTTACCCAGTGCCACTCCTGCAGGTAGCGCCAGATCAGCCGCCGCGCTGGCTTGTTGGCAAGCCCAGCCAACAGGATTAGCGCCGGGATGCGCAGCTTCTGCAGTAGCTGCACCACCTGAGCCGGGGAGAGGGATCCGCTCTCCAGTTGCGCCAGCAGGGCTTGGTAGGAGGGGAAATGGCGGAGGCGTTCGATGCCTGCCTGGGTGAGGTGGAGCTGGCTGGCCACCTGGGGCGCCTGGGGCAGCGCCAGAAGCAGGGCTTCCAGGCGCAGTTGCCAGATCTCCTGGGATCCCAGCTCAGGGTAGCGGCGGCGGAAGTGAGACGCCCAGCGGCCCACCCGCTGTAGCCGCCGGTACAGGGAGGGCTCCCAGGTTAAATTGGGATGAATGCAGCGTAGGGCTCCCCACGTCGAGAGCCGCTCAAAGGCCAAGGGCCAGTCGCGGGAGCGGAGGATGTAG
The DNA here is from genome assembly GCF_047502745.1 of Synechococcus sp. F70.1. Classification (NCBI taxonomy): domain Bacteria; kingdom Bacillati; phylum Cyanobacteriota; class Cyanophyceae; order Synechococcales; family Synechococcaceae; genus Synechococcus; species Synechococcus sp. F70.1. Next base: position 8,617 of record NZ_JANSJL010000063.1, on the reverse strand, counting down.
GCCAGCTCCTGCTTGAGGCGCTCCCCGCCGACAGCGTCGTGAAGGCCGCTAGCTACCGCGGCGCGGATCCACTCTTCTGTTGTCGGGTCTAGCCTAAAGCCCAGGTGCACGGCAAAGCGCACTGCCCGGTAGATGCGGGTGGGATCCTCGATGAAGCTGTTGGGGTGCAAGGCGCGGATGATCCCCTTTTGCAAATCGGCTTGCCCCCCGAAAAAATCCAGCAACTGACCCCGCTGGGGGCCGTTGAGGCGCAGGGCCAAAGCATTGATGGAAAAGTCTCGTCGGTAGAGATCCTGGTGGATGGATCCCATGGCCACCTCAGGGGGCGAAGCGGGGTAGGGGTAAAACTCCGTGCGGGCGCTGGCAATATCCACACAGAAGCCCCCTGGCCAGATCAGGGCGGCGGTTTGGAACTTGCCGTGGATCTCCAAGCGCGCCTCCGGGAAGTGCTGCTTGAGGGCTTTCCCCAGGATCAACCCCCAGCCCGGCGGATCCGTCCCGGGGGAGGTTGAGGGGTAAGGCCCATCCACCACCAAGTCCAGGTCCAGCCGTTCCAGGCAAGAGGGAGGCTGCCGACCCCACTGGTGCAGCAGCAGATCCCGCACCGCTCCCCCCACCAGATACAGCCGCAGACCCTTTTCGTCGGCAAGGCGGGCCGCCACCTCCAGCAAGCGGCGGTGCTGCGGCGACAGGGCCGGAAAGGAGAGATCCAGGGGGCAGGAAAGCTCAGGAGCGGCCAACTGGGGCGAGAGAGCCGGCAGCTCGTGCAGGTGCCGCAACACGTCGGTGCGGGTAACGATGCCCACCAACTGGCCATCCTGGAGCACGGGCAGACGGCCAATGTCCCACTGCACCATCAGCCGCTGGATCTCCGCCAGCGGAGTATCGGGGGAGAGGGTCTTGACCTCCGTGGTCATGTAGCCCTTAACGGGGGCATGGCCAAAGCCGTGGTGCAGGGCAATGTCAATGTCCCGCCGCGAGATCACCCCCACCAGGCAGCCCTGGGCATCCACCACCACCAGGCCGGAGTGGCCATAGCGCAGCAGCACCCGCTGGGCCTCTTGGATGGTCACCTCCGGTCGGATGGTGCGCACCGGCGAGGACATCAGATCCTTAGCGGTCACTGGTGGCGGGATCCGCTCCTTAACCGCCTGCCTGAGGTCGGCCAGCACCTGGGCTGGATCGGGCAAGGGCCGGCCCGGGGAAGCTTTCAGCGTGGCTGCCGCCGCGCAGTCGTGGCCGCCGCCGCCGTAGCGGGCCATCACCTGGCCCAGTTGGGCAAACTCCTGCCGCGCCCGCCCAATGAGGCTGAGCCGCTCCCCCTGCCGCGCCACCAAGAGCAGCACGTCCACCCCCGTCAGCTCCATCAGCCGCATCACCAGGCCGGCCAGGCCAGGCACAAACTCCGGCAGATCCAGCAGCCACGTTCCCAAGCGGTACTCCCCCACCGTCTCTACCTGGATCTGGGCAAGCCCCTGGCCAAGCAGCTCCTGCATCGGCGGGGTGAGGCCGTCCCCCAAAAAGCGCCGCAACAGCACCAGGTTCACCCCCTGCTGCAACAGCCAGGTGAGGGCAGCACCGTCGCGGGCAGTGGTCTCCGGGAACGTCAGAGATCCCGTGTCCATGTGAATGCCCAAGGCCAGGGCCAGCCGCTCAAATGGACTGAGGCGGATCCCGGCCGCCTGCAGCCGCTCCACGAGGAGGGTACAGGTGGAGCCCACGGCTTCAATGTGAGCGCTGACCTGCTGCTGCGGCCATACCTCCTCCAGCGAGGTGGCAGGCAGGTGGTGGTCGAAAATCTCAATCTTTGCCCCAGGAACGCTCAGCCAGGCCGCAGCCTTACCGAGGCGATCCGGATCGTAACAATCCACCAAGATCCAGCGCTGGACCTGTCGGGGATCCACCGAGCGCAGCTCGATGAGGGGAAACTCGTCCCGGTAGAGGGCCAAGAACTCCTGTACTCCCGGCAGGGATCCGCCAGCTAGGGCAATGCGGGCGCCTGGATACAGCCGTGCTGCGCCCACCGCCGCTCCCAAGGTGTCGAAGTCCGCCGACTGGTGACACAGGATGAGATCCATGCTGGCAGCAGCGCCTTGCTGGCCTAGGCCCAAAAAAGTAATGGAAAGGGGCGTTTAGATTGTGGTCAGCTCCTTTTCTTTTTCCGCCAGCAGCTCATCAATCTTTTTGATGTAGCGGTCGGTCAACTTTTGGATCTCTTCTTGCCGACTCTTGGACTCGTCTTCGGAGATCTCGCCGTTTTTCTCCTGCTTGCGCACGGCGTCAATGGCGTCGCGGCGGATGTTGCGAATGGAAACCCGCCCCTCCTCTGCCAGCTTGGCCACCTGTTTGGTTAGCTCTTTGCGCCGCTCTTCCGTCAGGGGGGGGAGGGTGAGGCGGATGACCTTGCCGTCGTTGCTGGGCGTCAGGCCCAGGTCGGAGGCGAGGATGGCCCGCTCAATTGCTGCCAGGGTCGAGGGATCAAAAGGCTGGATCAGGAGAGTGCTGGCATCTGGAGTGGTAATGCTGGCTAGCGCCTTCAGGGGAGTGGGAACGCCGTAGTACTCCACCTGAACCCGATCCAGTAGGCTGGCGTTGGCTCGCCCCGTGCGCACCGTGCTAAAGGAACGCTGGGTGGCCTGCACCGCTTTGCTCATTAACTCCTCGATCTCAGCTAGCTCCACGGCGTTTTCCTCGCTTAAGTAAGACAGTTTGCAGACGCTCGGCCACTAGCGGCAAGAAACCAAGACCTCTAGCGTGAGCCTGAGTTTAATTTTATCGCTTTGTCTAGCCCCCCTTGGGGATCCAGAGGCCACTCTTTTCCTGGCAGCCGACCCCCTAGCAGTCCAATAGAATGGCCATAATGCTTCTCCTTGAGCCATGTTCGCTGCTCCTTCCCCGCTGAGGTGGAGTCTTGATGAGGTCAACCTCTCGGCCTCGGCCCTGTCGCTATTCGACTACTGCCCCCGCTTGTTCTACTACGTGTACCTGGAGCGACTGATTTGGCCTGCCGCCGATGCCTTTGAGCACGAAGTGGAGCAGCAGCGCGGACGGCAGTTTCACCGCCTGGTGGAGTGGTCTAGCCGCGGGCAGCAGGTGGAGCCGCGCCTGTCGGCCCTAGACGAAACAGTACGCCAGTGGTGGCAGGTGTTCTTGGCCAGTCCCCATGCCCAACCGCAGGGGCGGGTGTTGACGGAATTGCCCCTCTGGCAGCGGATTGAGGGGTTTAACCTCACTGCCCGCTTAGATCGGCTGGTGATTGCCCCGGGATCCCTGCACATTGTCGATTGGAAGACGGAGCGGCAGCGCCCGCCCGACGAACAGTTGGCCCAGGACTGGCAGGTGCGCCTCTACCCGCTGCTCGTGTGTGGGTTGGCCCACCAACTGCCCCTGGAAGGCCCTTTTGAGCCGGAGCAGGTGCAACTGACCCTTTGGTATGTGCAACACCCCCAGCGGCCTTTTCAGTGGCGCTACAGCGCTGCTGCCTACCAGCGGGATCTGGCCCACCTCAAAGCTACCCTGAACCGCCTGCGGCAACTGGAGGCCCAGGACTTCCCTCCCCTACCCTATGGCGAGCGCTGTGCTGCTTGCCTGTTTTGCGCCCGCTGCCACGGGCTAATGGGGCAAGGGATCCCCGACCAAAATCTCACGGATTGGGTCTGGGCAGCCCAGGAGCCCTCAGGGGAAGAAACACCAGAGGCAGAATGGCGGTAGGGTGCCGGCCTCCCCATCCTCCTGGCGCCGCCAACTTGCATACTGGGTTAAGAATCGAGCAGGGCTGTTAACCGCAATGGCCGGTGTCGTTGCTGACCTCTCCCAGGCTTGTCCATGGAGTGTCGAACTCAGGGGAATCCGCAAGCGCTTTGGCGATGTTGTGGCCCTCGATGGCATCGACTTGCAGATTCGGCGGGGGGAGTTTTTTGGCCTTTTGGGCCCTTCCGGCTGCGGCAAGACCACCCTGCTGCGCATCATCGCTGGCCTGGAGGTTGCCGATGGCGGAGAGGTGGTGATCCGGGGGCAGCCGGTGGGCCATCTGCCTGCCCACAAGCGCAACGTCAACACCGTGTTCCAGAGCTATGCCCTCTTTCCCTTTATGACCGTGGAAGAGAACGTCGCCTTTGGCCTGCGCATGCGGGGAGTGCGAGGGGAAGCGCTGCGCAAGCGGGTGGCCGCCGCTTTGGAGTTGGTAGAGATTGGGGATCTGGCTAAGCGCAAGCCCCAGGAGCTCTCCGGCGGGCAGCAGCAGCGGGTGGCCCTAGCCCGCGCCCTGGTCAACGAGCCAGAGGTGCTGCTATTGGACGAGCCGCTCTCGGCTTTGGATGCCAAATTGCGCAAGCAGCTGCAGGTGCAGTTGTGCGAGTTGCAGCGCCGCCTGGGCATGACGTTCATTTTCGTGACCCACGACCAAGAGGAAGCCTTGGTGACCAGCGACCGAGTGGCGGTGATGCGGGCTGGGCGCATTGAGCAAGTGGGCCCCATTGACGAGGTGTATGAGCGCCCGGCAACGGCCTTTGTGGCGGACTTTTTGGGGGCCAGCAACCTCATCGAAGGGATCGCCTGCGGCACCGACTGCGTCGAGACGCCCCTGGGCAAGCTCAAGGTGCCTGGGATCCAACCCACCCTGGAGCCAGTGCAGTTGGCCATTCGGCCGGAAAAGATTCGGCTTTCTCGGAGCGGCTGGGATCTGCTGCCCAACCAAGTGCCCGTGCGGGTGGAAAACCTCATCTACACGGGGGCAGAAAACCAGTACCTCCTGCGCACAGCTAGCGGCCAGCAGCTCAAGGCCCTCACCCTCAACGCCGACATCGAAGACCAGGATTTTGCCATCGGGGAGGCCCTAGTGGCCCATCTTCCTCCTAAAAACTTGGTGCGCCTGCGGCCGGATCCCCGGCGGGAGGGTCCCCCATGCTGAAGCGCTTGGAGAAGCCTGCCCAAGTGCGCGCCGGGGAATTGCTCACGCCCTGGCAGGAGCTGCTGCACAGCCTGATCTTTGCCGGGCCGGGGGTGCTGTGGGTGGTAACGTTTTTGGTGCTGCCGGGGCTGCTGCTCTTGGCCTGTAGCTTTCTTAGCCGCGGCGAGTTTGGCCAGGTGGGCCTGCCCTTGACGCTGGCCAACTACCTGCGCGCTCTTGGCTACGGTCCCCTAGGGTGGACGCCCATCTACTGGCAGATCCTGGGCCGCAGCCTGCTGGTGGCGGCAGTTACCACCTTCTTCTGTGTGCTCCTGGCCTATCCCCTGGCCTTTTTTATCGCCGCCCACCCGCCCCGACAGCGGGATCTGTTGCTGACGCTGGTGGTGGTGCCCTTCTGGACCAACTTGGTGATCCGCACCTACGCCTGGATGGTGGTGTTGGCCCCGGAGGGGTGGCCGGCGCGGCTAGCGGCCTGGCTGGGCTGGATTCCGCCCCAGACGGCTCTCTACCCCAGTTGGCTGGCGGTGTATCTGGGCATGATCTACACGTTCTTGCCCTACATGGTCTTGCCCCTCTACACAGCCGTGGAGCGCATCGACTGGCGCCTGGCCGAGGCGGCACGGGATCTCTACGCCAACGGCTGGCAGGTTTTCCTATGGGTGCTCTTTCCCCAGACGCTGCCGGGGCTGGCAGCGGGGCTGATTTTGGTTGGGATCCCGGCCCTGGGCATGTTCGTGGTGCCCGACTTGCTGGGGGGCAGCAAGACGCTCTTGATTGGCAATGTCATTCAGATGCAGTTTGGCGCGAGCCTGGACTACCCCTTTGGAGCGGCCCTTAGCTTTCTGGTTACTGGCCTGAGCCTGGGGCTAGTCTACGCCTACAGCCGCTACGTCGGCAGCCGCGGCCTGGAAGATCTGATCTAAGTCGCTGCAAACGGCTGGGATTGGATGGCGGATGCTGCCTGAAGCTTTGGTAGGTTGAGGATACTGGCGTTGCGCTAGAGGGATCCCTTGACCCAGAGGCTGTTTTCTCGACCTCAAGCTACGGCACCTCCTGCTTCCCCCCCTTCTGTTTGGGATGTCATTGTCATTGGCGCTGGGATTGGCGGCCTGGTGGCAGCTACCCAGTTGGCGGCCAAGGGCTACCGGGTGTTGGTTTTGGAAAAATACCTCATCCCCGGTGGCAGCGCTGGCTACTTCGAGCGCCCAGATCCCAACGGCAACGGGATCTACCGCTTCGACGTCGGGGCTTCCATGATCTTTGGCCTGGGCACTCAGGGCACCACCAACCTGCTCACCCGTGCCCTGGCTGCTGTGGGCCAAACTCTGGAATCCATCCCCGACCCCGTGCAGATTGCCTACCACCTGCCCCAGGGGCTCAGCCCGCGCGTACACCGGAACTACGAGGAGTTTTTGCAGGAGCTAGCTAGCTATTTCCCTCAGGAAGCGGGCAGCATCCGCCGTTTCTACGACAGCTTCTGGCCTATCTTCAACAGCCTTAACGCCCTGGAGCTCCTCTCTTTGGAGGAGTGGGGCTATCTCTGGCGCTCTTTTGTCGGCCACCCGCGCGCCTGCCTGACTTTGGCCCGCTACTTGCCGGTGAATGTGGGCCAGGTGGCGCGGCGCTACCTCCGCCATCCGGCGCTGCTGCGCTTTGTGGATATGGAGTGCTACTGCTGGTCGGTGGTGCCGGCGGAGCGCACGCCCATGATCAACGCTGGCATGGTGTTCTGCGACCGCCACTACGGTGGCGTCAACTACCCCAAGGGAGGGGTGGGGCAGATTGCTCAAAAGCTGGCCCAGGGGCTAGAGACCTGCGGGGGGCAAATCCGCTACCGAGCGTCGGTGCGGCGGATTTTGGCAGAACGGGGCCGGGCCGTGGGCGTCGAGCTCTCCACGGGGGAAAAGCTCTTTGCGCGCAAGATCATCTCCAATGCCACCCGCTGGGATACCTTTGGCCGCCTCTGGCCAGGACCCTTTCCGGCAGCGGAGCGGCGCTGGCAAAGCCGTTATCAACAGTCCCCCAGTTTCTTGAGCCTGCACTTGGGGGTGCGGGCCGAGGCCCTGGCCGGTGAGCGCTACTGCCACCACATTCTTCTCGAAGACTGGCAAGCCATGGAGGCGGAGCAGGGCACGATCTTCGTCTCCATCCCCACCCTTTTGGATCCGGAGCTGGCCCCACCAGGCCGCCACATTGTCCACGCCTTTACCCCCAGTTGGATGCAGACTTGGCAGGGCTTGAGCCCAGAGCAGTACCGGCAGCAAAAACAAGCGGCAGCCCAGCGCCTTATCCGCCGCCTGGAGGCCCTCTGGCCAGAGCTGGGATCCCACATTGAACTTCAGGAAGTGGGCACGCCCCGCACCCACCGCCGCTTCTTAGGCCGCGTTAATGGTACCTACGGCCCTATCCCTCGCGGCACTCCCTGCGGCCTCTTGGGTATGCCCTTCAACCGCACGGCCATCCCCAACCTCTACTGCGTGGGGGATAGCACCTTCCCCGGCCAGGGACTCAACGCCGTCGCTTTCTCTGGCTTTGCCTGCGCCCACCGGGTAGCGGCGGACTTTTCCTAAAGCTGTCTCCAATTTCTAGGAACCCCCCGCAGTCGTCTTGCATTGAACTCCTTCCGACTGCGAGAGCTCTTGCATGAGCGTCGGGGTGAGGCATTGAAGCGGGCAGCCTAGAGCGCCCATTTGGCAAACCAGTTCGTAGACTCGCTCGAAGAAATCCCGATGATTGGCAGACATGTTCCGCGACCGCGATTGCCAGAGCGCATCGTGTGCTTGACGGAGGAGACGGCAGAGACGCTCTACGCCTTGGGGGCTGGGGATCTCGTCGTCGGCATTTCTGGATTTACGGTGCGTCCGCCGGAGGCGCGGAAGAAGCCGAAGGTGTCCACCCTTCTGGATGCCAACATCGAACGGATTTTGGCGCTGCAGCCCGATGTTGTGCTTGCATGGTCGGATCTGCAGGCAAACATTTGCGCTGAGCTCATTCGCCAGGGGGTGGAGGTTGTCTGCTTCAACCAGCGCACGGTTGAGGGGATCCTCTCCATGATCCTGCGCCTTGGGGCACTGGTAGGGCGAGCTGCTCAGGCACGGGCATATGTGCGCTCCTTGCGGGAGGGATTGCACCGAGCTATGCAGCGTGGACAGCAACGGCGCCGCCGTCCACGGGTCTACTTCGAGGAGTGGGATAACCCCTTGATTACAGGCATCGGCTGGATCAGCGAACTCATTCGTTTGTGTGGAGCTGAAGACATCTTTTCCGAATTCAGTGCCTATCCCGATGCACGGCGCCGGATTATAGCTGAACCGGCAGAGGTCGTGCGGCGCGCTCCAGACATCATCCTGGTGTCCTGGTGTGGCAAGAGGTTCAAGCCTGAGCGGCTTCACAGCCGCCCTGGGTGGGAGACTATCCCGGCGGTCTGGAGCGGACACGTCTACGAGCTGCCGTCAGAGGTGATTCTGCAGCCCGGTCCGGCTGCCTTGACCGATGGGGTGCAGTTGCTGCTGCAGATCTTTGACCGCTGGGAGGCCCAATCCTCCGCCTAAGCTTTGATGCTGCTTTCGATAGGGTTGTGGGCCTGGACGGCGTCATACTTGAGCCCGAAGTCTTCTAGCGCGTACAGCACTGCCCGATTGTGGCTGCTGCACAGGCGCGTGAAGTTTGGGAGCACCTGGCGGTTGTTTCCAATTTCTAGGGATCCCC
>NZ_JANSJL010000062.1:0-1808 GCF_047502745.1 Synechococcus sp. F70.1 | reverse complement strand
CACCCCTTTCACTCGCCTCTCGGTCACCGCCGCACGGATTTGCGTCGTGCGGCTCCCTACCGGCTTGGACGGCGCTCGTCTCGCCGCGGCGACTACCCCTCAGCATCCGGCATTGGTCAAACGACCACCACACGGTACAGGACTATCAACCTGTTGTCCATCGGGTCAGGCGTGTGCCGTCCCCTTAGGCCCGACTACCCTGCCGCGGTGCACCCGTGCGGCAGAACCCTTAGACTTTCGGTGGCGATGATTGCGACATCGCTTCTCCGTTACTCATTCCGGCATTCGCACTCGTCGTCACTCCACCGACGCTTCCGCGCCGACTTCGGCGCGACGACGACGCTCCCCTACCGTTTGCCGATGGCAAACCCGCGGCTTCGGTGCATCGCTTTGCCCCGCTACAGCGTCGGCGCAGCGCTGCTTGACCAGTGAGCTGTTACGCACTCTTTCAAGGATGGCTGCTTCTAAGCCAACCTCCTGGTTGTCTGAGCGGCGCCACAACCTTTCCCACTTAGCGATGACTGGGGGACCTTAGCCGGCGGTCTGGGTTGTTTCCCTCTCGACGACGGATGTTCGCACCCGCCGTCTCACGCGCGGTGCCCACCCCTGGCATTTGCAGTTTGCCGTCGCTTGGTAAGCGGTGAAGCCCCCGCACAACAACAGCGCTCTACCTCCAGGGGTGGCGTAGCCGCGGCTGTACCTCAATACATTTCGGGGAGAACCAGCTATCTCCGTGTTCGATTGGCATTTCACCCCTACCCACAGCTCATCCGAGCCTTTTGCAACAGACACCGGTGCGGCCCTCCACGTCCTGTTAGGGACGCTTCAGCCTGGCCATGGGTAGCTCACACGGTTTCGGGTCTATCCCCGGCGACGGTCGCCCTGTTCAGGCTCGCGTTCACTCCGGCTCCGGCTGGCACTGCCTTAACCACGCCACCGAGGATAACTCGCCGGATCATACTCCAAAAGGCACGCGGTCACCGGTGTTTCCGGCTCCCACGGCGTGGAAGCACACGATTTCAGGGTCTCTTTCACTCCCCTCACCGGGGTGCTTTTCACCGTTCCCTCACGGTACTGTGCGCTATCGGTCACTGCGTGTAGGTTGCCTTGGACAGTGGTCTGCCCGGCTTCAGCCCGGGTTCTTCGTGCCCGGACCTACTCAGGAGCGACCCTCCCGGCTAAGGCGCCCGCCTACGCGACTGTCACGCTCTGCGGTGCAGGGTTCCACACTGCTTCGGCTCAGCGCGGTCGCTCGGGTGACCGACGAGCAGGTCGGTCACGGGTCGTCCTCCAACCCCGCGGGCGCAACGGCTGCTCCCTATTTCACGCCCGCGGTTTAGGCTGCACCCGGTTCGCTCGCCGCTACTACGGGTGTGGTTCACGCTTCCTCCGGCTACTGAGATGTTTCAGTTGGCCGGGTTCCCGCTCCGCTGCTGCGGAGCGCTGCCAGATGGCAGCGGGTTGCCCCATTCGGAGACCTCCGGATCACAGCCTGCACGCGGCTCCCCGGAGCATATCGGTGCCGTGCCCCGTCCTTCATCGGCACGCAGCGCCATGGCATCCATCGTGTGCTCATCATGTCTTCCTTCCGTCACGGCCAACCGACCGTGACCCGGTCACACGGTGCGGGTGGACGCACGCACCGCAGACCGGCAGTAATATTGGTACAATCGCGTGAGTTGTTAAGGTACGACCAGCGCACCCACACTGAATGACGAGAAGCTGGACACCACAACAATTTAGATTGGGAGTGACTCCCTAGAAAGGAGGTGATCCAGCCGCACCTTCCGGTACGGCTACCTTGTTAC
>NZ_JANSJL010000061.1:109972-133482 GCF_047502745.1 Synechococcus sp. F70.1 | reverse complement strand
CAGCAGGGCTGAGGTAGCTGCTGCAGTTCGGCGCCCAGGTCAGGCCCCGTTTCCCGGGTTTGCCAGGTGGGAGGACGCCGCTGGCGATGCTGTCGAACCCGCTCCGCCCACTCTGGGTCAGCCTCAGGATCCGGCTTAGGCCCCGTGGCCAGGTAGAAGACCGGCAGTCCGGAAGCGGCAGCTAGGCTCTCCGCCAGCCGACTTTTGCCGCAGCGGGCAGGGCCGCAGATAAGTACAATCGCCATCAGGCGGGAGGAGGGAAGTCCATTGCCTTAGCTTAGCGGTTGAAAACCCCTGCGCGGAGCTCGGGCACATTCTCTGGATCTGTGAGTTTGGAGCTAGGATAAAGCTCAATTAGGAGCAGTTTTACAAGAGGCATGACGGATCCCAAGCCAGCATCTTCCCCTGGCCAAAGTGCTGCTTCAGCTGCCTCGCCAACCTTTCCTCCCCTTTGGCTGAGCCTGGCGTTGGGGATCACCACCGCGCCGGTTTTGTTGGGCCTGGTCTTGGCGGATCGGGCGGGGAAGTGGCTGGGATCTCTGAACTGGGAGGATCCGGGCTGGTGGTTGGGGGAACGGCTGCCCAACCTCGACAGCGCCTCTCTCGGCTGCCAGGCGCAAGAGCACCCTGATTCTGAGCCGGTGAAGTAGCTGGCCTGTTGCCTGCGTATCATCATAGGTAGAACAGGTTCCTAGCAGGAGTGAGCAGTCTTTGCGGAGATCGCTTAGGCCAGCCCGAGATTTCACCTCCAGCTTCTTGGGAGAGGTGGGTTGGCTAGTGGCTTTTTTCTTTACAGCAGTGGTGAGCGGCTGCGTGGGTTACCTCTTCGGCCAACGTGCTCTCTCGGGGGTCTCCTCCCCGGTTACCGAAACCAGCACTCCTTCTGCCTCGCGGGTCATTCGCGATCCCCGCACTGTGCCCCTCCTCAACGAGGCAGAGGTGATTGCAGCAGCGGAAGCCCTTCTTCGCCCGCCTTCAACTCCTACTCCGCTTTTTACACCCCCACCTGTTGTCCCTCTCACTCCTACTCCCGTACGCTCCCTGTCTCCCGAGTTGGCTTCGGCTCCCTCTCCCTTGCCTACCCCGCAGCCTGCCTCCCCCTCTCCGCCCACGCCCTCTCCTCCGCCTCTCCAAGTGGCTGCCAGCGGGCAGGTGGCCATGCAGGTGCTCTCCGTGCGTCGCGAGGGAGGGCAGGTGGTTTTAAACGTTGCCCTACAAAACAATTCGCCGGAAACGGTGCGCTTTCTCTACAGCTTCCTCAACGTTACCGACGACAACGGCCGGCCAATCGACGCTCTCATCCAGGGCTTGCCTGGAGAGCTGCCTCCCAACAGCCAAGTTTTCCAGGGAACGATCCGCATCCCTGCCTCTAGCCTAGCTGGCTCCCGCTCATTGTCTTTGAGCCTAGCGGATTATCCCAGCCGCCGCCACCAAGTTGGGGTCAGCGGGATCCCTGTGCCACCCTAGCCTCTTCTTCTGCCCGTGGAGTTGAGAACCGGTGCCCAGCCCAGCCTTTGAGCGCCCTGAGCAAATCCGGGAGCTCTTTGACCGCATTGCTCCTCACTACGACGCCCTTAACCAAACTCTAAGCCTGGGGCTACATCAGGTTTGGAAGCGCATGGCCGTACGCTGGTCGGGTGCGGCTGCGGGGGAGCGGGTGTTGGATCTCTGCTGTGGCACTGGCGACCTGGCCCTGCAACTGGCCCGGAGAGTGGGACGAGGCGGACAGGTGGTGGGACTGGATTTCTCCCCAGCCATGCTGGCCATTGCCCAGCGCCGGGCCCGGCAATTGTTCCCCGACTACTCCCTGGAGTGGGTCTTAGGCGATGCTCTGGCCTTGCCTTTTCCGGATGGCAGCTTTGACGCCATTACGATGGGCTACGGCCTGCGCAACGTAACCGACATTCCTCAGGCCCTGCGGGAGATTTGCCGGGTGCTCAAACCTGGCCGCCGCGCTGCCATTTTGGATTTCCATCGCCCCAGGGGGATCCCTTTCCTGGAGAGCTTTCAGCGCTGGTACCTCAACAGCTGGGTTGTGGCTCAGGCCAAAGCCCTGGGATTGGCAGCCGAATATGCCTACATTGACCCTAGCTTGGATCGCTTTCCCTCCGGAGAACAACAGCGGCAAATGGCCTTGCAGGTGGGATTTTCTGCTGCCAAGTTCTATCCTCTCGCCGGCGGCATGATGGGGGTGCTGCTGGTGGCCCGCTAGTCTTCCACCACCCTAGCGCTGAGGAGAACCCTGCTGCCAAGTTCTGGCAGGGCAGGGGCGGCCGTAACCAGCACTTCTTGGACGCGCGCCTCCTCGGAGGGGGGTTGCGCCAGGCGCAAGGCAACAATGGCACTGCCCTGGGCATCTACCTGAAAGCTGCCGCAGTAGAGCATCTCCTCAGTGTCCAGCTTGAGCCAAAGGTGGTAGCGCTCCCCTTCAGGCAAAGGGGGCAGATCCCTTGCTGCCAAAACCACCGCCTGCCACTCCCCCGGGCGAAACAGCAAGTTAGCTGACCCTGCCTCCCCTTGCAAGGTAACTAGGCGAGATCCCGGCTGTTGGAGCAACTGGGCCAGCGCCTGCCCCGCTTCTAGGGGAGCTGGCTGCGGGGTCTGCCGTAGCCGCCAGTTATCGAAAGCCAGCAACAGCAGGGCCACTGCCCCTAGGCCCCTCAACCAGCGCTTTTTGAGGCGAGCCAGCCCTAGAGAGGGCAAGGCTGGCTGGGGGGGGATGGGCGGGGCGCCCGCTTCTGCCATCACCTGGCTTCGCACGCTGGCTGACGGGATCACCCCCGGCAGCCCATAGGGCAACAAATGCAGAGCTTCCTGGAGGGCTTGCAATTCTGCCGCTAGCTGGGGCTCTTGAGCCAAGCGCGCCTCTAGGGCCCTTGCCTGCTCGGGTGGCAAGATCCCCAGCAGATAATCGGCTAGGATTTCTTCTCCCAGCTCAGAGGAACGTGTAGACATGGCCATCCCAAAGCCCCGCCGCCTTACTGGTCAAGCAGAGGCCGCAGGGATCTCCGCAACTTGCAGAGGGCTTGGCGAGAGCGGGCTTGGACGGTTGCCAGGGGCATTCCCAGCTCCTGGGCAATGTCTGCCGCGCTTAGGCCTCGATAGTAGAGTAACTCCAGCAGCTGGCGCTGGCTTTCCGAGAGTTGACTGAGAGCCTCCTGAACGGGCTGCCGCCGCTCTTCGACGGAGAGCTGCTCAAAGGGGGCTGGGGATCTATGGCTGGCAATCAGCAGAGGCTGCCAGGGTTTCCCGAGGCGGCGCTGGCTGCCTCGAGAGCGCAGACGCTCAAGGGCCTGCGCCCGGGTCAACCTACACAGAAGACTGTTGATGGATCCCTGCCTTGGATCGTGGCTGGGCTTCCGCCAGAGAAGGGCAAACACCTCCTGAGTTAGATCCTCCGCCTCAGTCATACAGCCCAGGATCTGGAGGGCCAGGCCATAGACCAAGCTGGCGTAGCGATCATAAAGAGCCGCTAGAGCAGCAGGCTGCCCCGCTTTGAGGCCTTCCATCAGCTCCAAATCGGTGCAGGCTGGCCAATTCCTCACCCGCTTGCGCCAGAGGAAACCGACCTGCTTGTCCATCATTTGCCCCCCTGCCGCCGAAGTTGACAAGCAGTACGCCTAGGCCTCCGCCTAGCTGCGCTTCGGGGTTGGGAAAGATCCGGTGACCGCCTGAATCTTCTGCCGCCGCCCACCGCGCTCAATCTCCAGCTCCAGCTTGCTGCCTACCTCCATGCGCTCCACCTCTTGCTGCACCTGGTCGGCAGTGGTTACAGGGCGGCCATTGATGGAGAGAATGATGTCGCCAGCGCGCAGCCCGGCCCGCTCGGCTGGGGATCCCTGAACAACCTCGCCGATGAGCACCCCCCGATCCACCGTTACGAAAATGCGGCTGTTGGGATCCTGGTTGAGGCGTTCCTTCAGCTCAGGAGTGAGGGTAAGCATGCGGATGCCCAAGTAGGGGTGATCCACCCTGCCTCGGGCAATCAGCTGCTTGGCCACCCGCTGGGCTGTCTCAATAGGGATGGCAAAGCCCAGCCCCTGCGCTCCCTGGATGATGGCGGTATTGACCCCAATCACTTCCCCTTGGGCGTTGAGCAGCGGACCGCCAGAGTTGCCGGGGTTAATGGCTGCATCGGTCTGGATGAAAGACACCCGCTTGTCGGGCACGCGGATCTCGCTGCTGGAACGGCCCAAGGCACTGATGATCCCAGCGGTTACCGTGTTGTCTAGCCCTAGCGGGTTGCCAATGGCAATGGCCCACTGGCCCGGCTCGAGAAGCTCAGAGCGGCCCAGCTTCACCGTTGGCAGGTTTTGGGCGTCAATCTTCACCACAGCAATGTCCGTAACTGGATCCGTGCCGATGACCTTGCCCTCAAAGCTCCGGCTATCTTTCAGCGTCACCGTTACTTTGTCAGATCCCTCTACCACGTGGGCATTGGTGATGATCTGGCCGTCCGGGCTAATGATAAAGCCGGAGCCGGTGCCTTGCTGTCGCCGCTGTCGTGGCAGGGGAGGGATCACCTGGCCAAAGAACTCGCGGAAAAACGGGTCGCTAAAGAACTCCTCTGGGAAAGCCCCAGGAACGTTCACTGTCCGCTCCGCGTCGATGCGCACTACTGCCGGCCCCACCTTCTGGGCCACCTCGGCAATAAAGTTCAGGTTCGGCTGGGGCGGAGTTGCCGTCGTCTGAGCCAATACCCCCTTGCCTCCCACCAGAGCTGCCCCCAGACCCATGCCCAAGAGCACCAGCAGCACTGACGAGAGAAGAGACCTTAGCGCCGAGACAGCCCAAGGCCGCAAAAAGGGAAAGCCTCTTTCCCCCTGCGACAAACAGTGCGGTTGGGCAGAAGCGCCTGAACTGGGGGAGGGTTGCTCTGGCGTGGAGGGGATGCGCTTCATGGCCACAGGAAAAGGGTGTAAGCCCTACCTGAAGGGAGAAACCTAGGGCTAATCTAGCACGGACAGCAGAGTTCCCAAAGCGGCGACGGCAGCGCTTTTCCGCACTTCTATTAAGGCCAAAGAGCAGCAGAATCTACTGGTTTGGGGTAGTCCACCCCACTTTTGGACGGGGTTTGATGGAGGGGGAATGCCAAAGTAGCTCTTGCCCTTGGCTTTGGCCAGCTTGCCGCTAACGTAGAAGTGGAGCTCAGGGATTGAGACCATGACCAATCTAGCCCGTCGCCTGTTGGCCCCTCTAGTGGGGGGGATGCTCTGGCTACCGGTGGCTACGCCGGTTCTGGCGCAGAGGGATCCCTTGCCACCTCCGCCCCGTGGCGAGGGATGGCGGCCTGTAAATCCAGGGACAGGCGGAAACGGCTTTGGCCGGCCCTTTCAACTGCGAGCCACGCTGCTGTTGCGCTCCGGAGACTTGATCCAAGCGGTGCATCGCTCTGCTGAGCCCCTTTTCTTGGCCCCTGGCGAAACTCGCACCGTCAGGCTCACTCTGGAAACCCCCCTGCGGGATATCTACGGCAACACGGTTGTCCCGGCAGGAGCTCTCCTAGAAGGCCAATTCCAGCCAGTCAGCGGCGGCGCCCAGTTTGTCTCGCGAGCTTTGATTTTCAATGGCCGATCCTACCCCCTCTATGCGCAAAGCCAGGTGATCCCGCTGCGCAAGGATCCCCGTCACACCTCCGCGGAAGCAATTGTCCAAGATGCCCTGATTGGGGCAGCCGCAGGGGCTCTCTTGGGGGGCCTTTTGGGCGACCGGGTGATCTCAACCGAGAAAGTGCTGGGCGGAGCAGCCGCAGGGGCGGTGATTGGCAATGTAACAGCGCCAGAAGTGGCGGTGATTGAGGCCAACGCCAGCCTGGCCCTAAGGGTTACGCAAGACTTTCAACCCTATCTGCCCTAGCGGCAAAGGGAGAGCTCCTTTCCTGGGAAAGATTTTAAGAAGTGTGAAGATCTAAGATGGCAGACGGCAGGCATATCGGAAAATAGCATGCGGGTATGCCTGCCATACTCCTTTTTTAAAAAAGCGACTTGAGGATGGATATCCATGAGCGTTATCACGAAGTCGATTGTGAATGCGGATGCGGAGGCCCGCTACCTCAGCCCGGGAGAACTGGATCGGATTAAGTCCTTTGTTACCTCGGGGGAGAAGCGGCTGCGCATCGCTCAAGTCTTGGCGGAGTCGCGCGAGCGCATCGTTAAGCAAGCAGCTGATCAGCTCTTCCAGAAGCGTCCCGACATTGTCTCTCCAGGGGGCAACGCCTATGGGGAGGAAATGACGGCAACTTGCCTGCGGGACATGGACTACTACCTGCGCCTGATTACCTACGGGATCGTTGCCGGCGACGTTACCCCGATTGAAGAGATCGGCTTGGTGGGTGTGCGGGAGATGTACAACTCTCTGGGCACGCCCCTCCCGGCAGTGGCGGAGAGCATCCGCCTCATGAAGCAGGTAGCCATGGGTCTTTTGTCTCCCGAGGACGCGGCTGAAGCGGCCTACTACTTCGACTTTGTCGCGGGAGCCATGAGCTAGGCTCTTTTTCGACTGCCCTCTGTTTAAGGTTGTTTGATTTAGGAAGCTCATCATGCAAGACGCCATTACTGCTGTTATCAACAGCTACGATGTCCAAGGCAAGTACCTCGACAGCTCGGCCATGGACAAGCTAAGGGCTTTCTTCGCCACGGGCGAGCTGCGGGTGCGAGCGGCTGCCACTATTGCCGCCAACGCTTCCAACATCATTAAGGAGGCTGCTGCCAAGGCCCTGCTCTACTCCGATCTCACCCGCCCTGGTGGCAACATGTACACCACCCGTCGCTATGCTGCTTGCATTCGCGACATGGACTACTACCTGCGTTACGCCACCTATGCGATGTTGGCGGGGGATCCCTCCATCCTCGACGAGCGGGTGCTCAACGGCCTCAAAGAAACCTACAACTCGCTGGGGGTGCCAATTGGGGCAACGATTCAGGCCATCCAAGCTATGAAAGAAGTAACCGCTGCTTTGGTGGGCCCTGAAGCCGGCAAAGAAATGGGTGTGTACTTCGACTACATCTGCTCTGGCCTCAGCTAACTGCCAGCCTCGTGGCCTTGGCGTGAAGTTCATCTAACAAGCACGACAGGCGACTTGCCCCAGGGATCTGGTGTGCTAACTAAGGTACGCGAGCTTTCTGAGGTGGGTCGCCTGTGTTGCTGGTCAAGTTAATCCTTGCCAGGGGGGATCCTCCACCATGCGCATGTTTAAGATTACCGCTTGTGTGCCTAGCCAAACCCGAATTCGCACCCAACGGGAGCTGCAGAATACCTACTTCACCAAGTTGGTGCCCTACGACAACTGGTTCCGCGAGCAGCAGCGCATTCAGAAGTCGGGTGGCCGCATCTTGAAAGTAGAGCTCGTTGCCGGCAAGCCAGGAATAGACGTGGGGCTGCTGTAGTGCCCCTGCCCATCTGCGGTGGCCTCCTTGCCAGATCTGGCAGACTCAGCTTCAGGGCACTTGGCTCTGGGGTTAGGGAGGCCAGGCTGGCTATTTTGTGGGGATGAGGTTGACGGAGCGGGAGCCGGTCATTACTGTTAACAACCTGAGCAAGGTTTACCCCGTAGCCATCAAGGAGCCGGGGGTAGTGGGTACATTACACCACTTTTTTCGCCGCACCTATCGCTACATCCCGGCGGTGCAATCCCTGAGCTTTCAAATTCAAGCGGGGGAGGTGGTAGGCTTTCTGGGGCCGAACGGGGCTGGCAAGACCACCACCCTTAAAATGCTGACGGGTCTCATCTACCCCTCCAGTGGCACGGTACAGGTGGTTGGTCATTTGCCCTACCGGCGCGAGCCAGCTTTTTTGCGGCAGATTACCCTGGTGATGGGGCAAAAGCAGCAGCTCCTCTGGGATCTGCCGGCGATGGACTCCTTGCGCATTAACGCCGCTGTTTACGAGATCCCGGAGAAAGTGTTTCAGGAGCGGGTGGAGGAGTTGGCGGAGCTGCTCAACCTGAAGGACAAGCTAAAGCAGCCGGTGCGCAAGCTTTCCCTAGGGGAGCGGATGAAGGCAGAGCTGCTGGCGGCCCTGCTCCACCGCCCGCAGGTTTTGTTTTTGGACGAGCCCACCTTGGGGTTGGATATCAACGCCCAGGCTGCGGTGCGGCAATTTCTGCGCGACTACAACCGCCGCTATGGGGCAACAGTGCTCCTGACCAGCCACTACATGGCCGATATTACCGCCCTCTGTGAGCGGGTGTTGGTGATTAGCGGCGGGCAGCTTATCTACGATGGCGGCCTGGAAGAGCTGCGGCAGCGCTTTGCCCCCTACCGAGAGGTAAAGCTGGAATTGGCCCACCCCTGTCCCCTGGCGCAACTGCAGTCCTATGGCGAGCTGCGCAGCGAGGGGGATCCCGGCAGCAGCTGCGAGGTGCGGCTGTGGGTACGGCGGGAACACCTCACCCAGACGGTAGCCAGGCTCCTGGCGGAGCTGGAGGTGTTGGACTTGGCGGTAACCGATCCGCCCCTTGAAGAGGTCATCGGGCGAGTGTTTGCCGGAGAGATCTAGGCCGCTCCCCCGCCAACTCCTCTTCCTCTTGGGGAGGAGGCAGCCGGGAAGCCTAGCCTTGCGCTCAAACCTTCTGAGTGGCAGCCTCCCGCTGGGCAGCCGTTGAGCGAGCTGCGTGCAGAGCGGCGTAGAGCTTATTGAGGGCATTCATATAGGCTTGCGCAGAGGCAACAATAATGTCCGTGTTGGCAGCATGTCCTGAGAAAATGCGATCCTCATGGCGCAGGCGGATGGTGACTTCCCCCATGGCGTCAATGCCGGCGGTAACCGACTGGACGGAAAATTCAATGAGCTGGTTAGGAATGTTAACAATGCGGTTGATGGCTTTGTAAACTGCATCTACCGGTCCCGTGCCCACCGCTGCATCCACCTTTTCCTCGCCTTCAGGGGTAATCAGGCGCACGGTAGCTGTGGGCGTCTCGTGATTGCCACACACCACTTGCACATGCTCCAGCCGGTAGAGATCCGGCACTGGCCGGGTTTCGTCGTTAACAATGGCCTCCAGGTCGAGATCGGTGATCTCTTTCTTCTTGTCGGCCAGCTCTTTAAAGCGCAAGAAAGCCTTGTTGAGCTCTTGCTCTGACAACTCGAAGCCCAGCTCCTTGAGGCGGGTACGGAAGGCATGGCGGCCTGAGTGTTTGCCCAACACCAAGGTGCTCGATTGCAGACCGATGGTTTGGGCGTCCATGATCTCGTAAGTCTGGCGGTTTTTGAGCATCCCGTCTTGATGGATGCCGGACTCGTGGGCAAAGGCGTTGGCCCCAACAATTGCCTTGTTGGGCTGCACCAACATGCCGGTGAGGTTGGAGACAAGGCGAGAGGTGCGGTAGATCTCCTGAGTCTTGATGTGAGTAAGGGGTTTTTCAGAGTCCACTGGCAGGCCAAAGTAGGGGTTAAAGTAGCTGCGGCGCACATGCAGGGCCATCACTAATTCTTCCAGCGCCGCGTTACCGGCCCGCTCGCCAATGCCGTTAACGGTTACTTCCACCTGGCGCGCGCCCTGCTTGATGGCCTCTAGGAAGTTGGCTACTGAGACTCCCAGGTCGTCGTGGCCGTGGACAGAGATGATGGCCTGCTTGATGTTGGGCACGTTCTCACGGATGCCTTTAATCAGTTGGCCGAATTCCTCGGGCATGCTGTAGCCGACCGTGTCAGGGATGTTGACGGTTTTGGCCCCGGCCCGGATGGCTGCTTCAAGAACCTGGTAGAGGAATTCGGGATCGGAGCGGGTGGCGTCCATGGCGGAGAACTCCACATCGTCGACGAAGGATTTGGCATAGGCCACCATCTCCTCGGCAATCTGCAGCACCTCAGCGCGGGTTTTGCGCAACTGATATTTGAGGTGGATGTCAGAGGTGGAGATGAAGGTATGGATGCGGGGCTTGGCAGCAGGCTTGAGGGCTTCAGCTGCCGCTTCAATATCAGCCTTGCAGGCACGAGCCAGGCTGCAGATGACGGGGCCATCGGGGGTGCCCACGTGTTCCGCTATCTTCTGCACCGCCTCAAAGTCGCCGGGGCTGGCGTAGGCAAACCCCGCCTCAATGATGTCGACCCCTAGCCGAGCCAATTGCCGGGCAATGGCCAGTTTCTCCTCAGCGTTGAGGGTTGCGCCAGGACACTGCTCCCCATCGCGCAGAGTAGTGTCGAGAATAAGCACATGATCCAAAGCTTGGCCATCGAATGAAGAAGAGGGAGAAGATGCGGCAGCGTTCATAACTTGTTCGATTGAAGAAGGGGACAGTAGGCAGTGCTTTTTATTTTGGCATTCCTAGAAGCGGCGTAAAGAGCCACCGGGGACAGGTCAGCGGCTGGCAAAGGCAAAACCCGTTGGGTGGCCTCGGGAGGAGGCATTGCCGACCGCCTTTGGCGATACTCGACCGAGGGAGAAGGGGAGGGGTGAGGCTGAGCTAGCCAATGCAAAAGAAGTAGCTGCAGACCAACTCCTGGCTGGACAAGGGTTGCCTTCTCCAGCAAGCCAAAATGCTACGATAGCGGCAAGGAAAAAAGGAAGGCAAAGCGTTACATGGCAGAATATACTCGGTCGATTTCCTTTTACGGACGGGAAATTGACATCAATATTGGCTTGATGGCCCCCCAGGCAGGCTGTGGAGTCTGGTTAACCTGTGGGGAAACTTCCGTCTTGGTCACGGCTACCCGCCAGGAAAATCGCGAGGGGGCTGACTTTTTGCCGTTGCTGGTGGACTACGAGGAGCGCCTCTACGCTGCTGGTCGGATCCCAGGGAGTTATCTGCGGCGCGAGGGTCGGCCCCCGGAGCGGGCTACTTTGATCTCGCGTCTCATCGACCGACCCCTGCGGCCCTTGTTCCCGGAGTGGCTGCGGGATGACGTACAAATTGTAGCCACTACCCTCTCTGTGGACGACAAGGTGCCCCCTGACGTGCTGTGCATCTTGGGAGCCTCGCTGGCCCTCCACGGCGCCCGCATTCCCTTCAACGGCCCGGTGGCAGCGGTGCGGGTGGGCCTACTCCAGGATGAGTTTATCATCAACCCCACCTACGCCGAAATCGAGGCTGGCGACCTGGATCTGGTGGTAGCTGGCTGCGCCGACGGCGTGATCATGGTCGAGGCAGGCGCCAAGCAGCTGCCGGAAAAGGACATGGTCGAGGCTATCGAGTTTGGATTCGAGGCTGTTCAGGAGCTCCTCAAAGCTCAACAGCAAGTCCTTGCCGATCTCAACATCCCTCGTGTAGAGCTACCCCCACCCCCCGTCAATGAGGAGCTGGTTGCCTTCGTAGCAGAACAGGCCCAGGAGGAGATTCGCGCTGTCCTCAAGCAGTTTTTGGACAAGACCAGCCGCGAGCAGCAACTGGAGGCCATCAAGGCCAAGCTGGCGGCCCAAATCCAAGAACGGCCAGAGGGGGATCCCTTGCGGCTTTACCTGCTGGAAAACCCCAAGGAGTTGGACAACCAGTTCAAGGCTCTCCTCAAGAAGCTGATGCGCCGACAGATCCTAGAAGAGGGGGTGCGGGTAGATGGGCGCAAGCTGGATGAGGTGCGGCCAGTCTCTTGCCGAGTGGGCTTGATCCCGCGAGTCCACGGCAGTGCTCTGTTCAACCGCGGCCTCACTCAGGTTCTTTCCATTACCACTCTTGGCACCCCTGGCGATGCCCAGGAGTTGGACGACCTCCACCCCGTAGACGAAAAGCGCTACATGCACCACTACAACTTCCCTGGCTTTTCCGTGGGAGAGGTGCGGCCCTCTCGTTCGCCAGGGCGGCGGGAGATTGGCCATGGGGCGCTGGCGGAGCGGGCCCTGGTGCCCGTGTTGCCCAAGGAGGAGGAGTTTCCCTACGTGGTGCGGGTGGTCTCGGAGGTGCTCTCTTCCAATGGCTCCACCTCGATGGCTTCGGTCTGCGGCTCTACCCTGTCTTTGATGGATGCCGGGGTGCCGATCAAGGCACCGGTCAGCGGCGTGGCCATGGGCCTCATCAAAGAAGGGGATGAGGTGCGCATCCTCACGGACATCCAAGGGATCGAGGACTTTTTGGGCGACATGGACTTCAAGGTGGCCGGCACGCGGGCAGGGATCACCGCCTTGCAAATGGACATGAAAATTACCGGCATCACTGTTGACATCCTCGAGAAAGCTCTCCTGCAAGCCAAGGCTGGGCGCGACTACATCCTCGACAAGATGCTGGAGGTCATTCCTGCCCCCCGGCCGCAGTTGGCCAAAACGGCTCCCCGTCTGCTCACCTTCAAGGTGGATCCAGAAGACATCGGCAAGATCATCGGCCCTGGCGGCAAGATGGTGCGCAGCATTACTGAAGCCACAGGAGCCAAGGTAGACATTAGCGACGACGGCACGATCACAGTGTCTTCCACCGTCAGCGGCCAGGCCGAAGCGGCGCGGGCGATGATTGAAAACCTGGTGCGGCGAGTGGAGGAGGGGCAAGTTTACCTGGGCCGGGTGACCCGCATCCTCCCCATTGGCGCTTTTGTGGAGTTCCTGCCCGGTAAGGAGGGCATGATCCACATCTCGCAGCTGGCGGAGTACCGTGTCACCCGAGTAGAAGATGAAGTTGCCGTGGAGGACGAAGTGGTGGTCAAGGTTCGCAGCATTGATCACAAGGGCCGGGTCAACCTCACTCGGCTTGGCATTAGCCCTGAGGAAGCGGCGCGGGTGCGCAGCCACCGCCGTTGAGGCTAGGGTTTCTCCCCAGTCCCGTAGGGGCCAAGGTTCTGGCTTGCCCGCTCCACTGGTTGCCTCCCGCGGCGAAGTGGGCTGGGCCTTGGCTTGGGGGCTGGGGTGGGCTGCCTTGCTCAACCTTTCCGCTCAGCACCCTTTGCTGGTGCGGCTTGAGAGCGATGCCCAAGAATGGCTCTATGCCCTGCGCGGCCCCCAGCAGCCTTCCCCGGAGGTGGCAATCGTTGGCATCGATGGCCGCCTCGAAGGACAGGGGGAAAGTGGGGAGAGCAAGCCTCATCCCCATGTTGACTTTCTCCTGGAGCGCTCCAACTACGCTGCCCTGACCCTGCGCTTACTGGAAGAAGCAGAAGCCAGGGTGGTGGTGCTGAATCTGCCCAGTAGCTTTGTGGTCCCCCAGACGCTGGGTGACGAGGACCTGGATGCTCCCCTGCGTCAGGTAGTCCAGCGCTACCCAGATCGCGTAGTTTTGGCTACCCGCAGCAGTGAGAGCTTTGGCCGCCCTGAGATCACCATCTACAACCACTTCTTGCCTTTTTCCTCCCTACGGCTGGAGTATTTGGTAGCACCAGAACATGTTCAGGGAGTGGTGCAACACCGCCTGGATGGGGCTGGGATCCTGCGCCAGGCCCAGTTGCGAGGGCTCTACCTGCGCCGCGACAGCCAAAAGGAGCAGATGTTTGCCTCGGTGGAGGCCTTGGCTTTTGCCAAGTACGATCCAGAGCGGGCCAGCCGCTGGCTGCGCGAGCGGGGCTTCCGGCCGGTGCAATTCAACCCTCTCGGCGCCCAACACTCCATTCCCATCCTCCCTATCGAACAGGTTTGTCCGCCCCTCCCGCTCAACCTCGGCCAGACTTGCGGCGCTCATGAAGGGATCCCTCCCCTCAAGCCCGAGGTAGCTCGTCAACTGCAGGACAAGATTGTTCTGGTCGGCTTTGTCGGCGGCTACCCCGAGACCTTTCCCGTGCGGACAGCGGATGGATCCCAGATTGCGGCAGTAGAACTCCAGGCGCAAATCCTCTCCAGCCTGCTTACTGGCCAGGTCTACCGATCCCTGCCGGCAGAGCTAGCAGCGGGAGTTGTCTTCCTCCTAGGCGCGGCAACGGGCCTGCTCTTGGTTCTCTATCGACCCTCTTCGCGCGAAAACCGCTGGAAACAGGCGCGCTCTCTCCTCTTGCCGCTGCTAGGGCTAGCCGTTTACGAGGGCTGGGCTGTGGCCCAATTCTTGCTGGGGCGTTGGATTTGGCCGCTGACCTTGCCAGCTTTGGCCGTTGGCCTGACGGGGGTGAGCTTGCTGCTGACCCTGGTGATCTTGGAAAACCACCAGCGGCTTTTGGCTCAACAGCAGGAGTTGGAGCGCCTGCGCCGGGCTGAGCAGGAGGCAGCCATTGACCAAGCCCGTAAGCTCCTTTACCGGGTAGCCACTGACATTCACGATCGCGAGCTGCAGGAGCTGAAGGTGGTCATGGACGAGCTGGAGAGCTTGCAATGGCAACAGCAGCAGGGCAGGGCTCCCAATCCGGCTATTTACGATCGTCTGCTGGAGCAACTGGAGCAAATTGGGCGGGGCATTCGCGCCCAGCTCAATGACGTGCGCACCCTGGCCACCAAGCTGCACATTTCCCCTAGCTTGCGGGAAGGGCTGCACCGGGGCATCGACACCTACCTGGACGAGCTTATCCAAACGGGCAGCCTGACTTTACCTGTGGAGCGCCACCTACAGCCCTTAGCGGAGCCCAATACCAGTGAGTGGTTTGACCAGCGGGAGGACATCTTGCGCTTTTTGCGGGAGGCCATTGGCAACGTCATTGCCCATGTCCAGCCTCCCAAGGGCAACGCTTCCTTCGTCAAAGTGTCGCTGGTTCAAAGGGATCGCCTCTGCTGTCTGTCAATTATCAACGACGGCATAGAGTACGCCCCTACCCCGGGCGGCGGCTACGGCAGCAAGGCCATGAATACCATTGCCCGCTACCTACCCAAGGGCTCTTGGCACCGCACCCAAACCCCGGAAGGCTACACCCATGTAGAGCTACGCTGGGAGATGCCTGGTCCCTAGCTACAGTCAGGAAAGCAAGGGAAGCTCTTCGGCAAGCCTCTTGCTCCCTACAAGCTCCCGCCTGCCTTCCCTTCTCCTAGCGACCCAAGGCCTGTAGCCAGCCGATGAGGGTGGTGCCGGACAACGCTTCAAACAAAATCAGCGCCACAAAGCCAATCATCGCCAAGCGCCCGTTCAAGCGCTCCGCATACTCGGTAAAGCCCACCCGTGGAACGGGATCTACGTACATCTCTGGCTCAATGGCGTAGTTGTTGAGGCGGCCACCGTCTTCGACAACCACGGAGCGATATCTGCTCATAGGGTTCTCCTCATCCTTTCTTTAGCAGTGTAGCCTGCTCTATAGAGAATTGTAAAGTTTTGTTGAGGAAGCTGGGTAAGCAGGGTTGTGGCTTTCGTGAAGAGGTGCGAGCTCGGTGACTGAGACGCGGGATTTTGCTCCCCTGCAACCCGAGGACTACATCCCACTCTTCTCAAGCCAAGCCAGGTTGGGGATAATAGCAGCGGCTATGGGAGCAGCCATGTCAGCCCAGGAAAAGTTGCGAGCACTGCTGGAGACCCAGCCAGTAGCCAGTCTGGCAGTGCTGGAGCGGGGAGCGCCGGCGGTGTCGCTGGTGCCGTTTGTGGTGCAGTGGGATCCCCTGCGTTTTGCCATCGTCATTAGCGACCTTTCCCCCCACACTCAGGCCCTGCGGGAGGATCCACGGGTCGGCCTGCTCATCCACGAGCCGCCCACGGCAGGGGATCCGCGCAGCAACCACGCCTTGCCGCGGCTAATGGTCAGTGGAACAGCCCAGTTCCTCAGCCGCGAGGAGGCCCAAGCCCAGGGGTTTGAGGCGCTCTATCGCGCCAAGTACGAGATTGCCGAGATAATCCTGGGGCTAGCGGACTTCCACTTCTGTCAGATCACCCCCACTGGGGGCAGCTTCATCCAGGGGTTTGGCCAGGCCTTCCGGCTGAGTGGACCCAACCTGGATCAACTGGAGCACCTAGGCCGTGCGGATCCCGGATCCAGGCTAGGAGCAGCGGGTTGACCAGCTCCGGCGCCTCATCTTGGGGGCAGTGGCCCACCCCCGGCAGGGGGATAAACCCCACCACGCAGGGAAACTCGGCCAGGGCCCGCCCTAGGGCAATGGGCTCCCAGGGATCTGCCTCCCCCCAGAGGATGAGGACGGGGCAGGTGACCTGCGGCAGGAGATCTTCGGCCAAGGGCCCCTGGGAGTAGCGGACAAAAGCCAAGAAGACCTCTGCCGCCCCTGGGTCGAGAGCCGGTTGCAGCAAAAGCTGCACTAGATCCTCCGTAACTGCCTCCTTGCGCCCATAGGCTTGGAGGAGGATCTGGCGAATGGCTCGGGGCTGAGCTAGCTGGGCAAAGAAAAACCGCCCGAAGGGGGGCCACCCCAGCAGGAACTGCAGCAGAGAAGCAGTCCAGCGGCGCAGCCAGGGGAGCTGGTGTCGCTTGCGCTCGTGCAGCAGCCGCAGCGAGGGATCCAACATCGCCACTCCCAAGACCTGGGCTGGCTCCAAAACAGCCGCCTGCAAGGCCACAATGCAGCCAATGGAGTTGCCCACCAGATAAGCCGGCTCCCCCACCACCTCCCGCCCAAAATCGGCCACCTGGGCACCCCAGGTTTCGAAGGTGTAGGGGAGCGGGGATCCGGGCAAGGGCTTGGCGGATCCCCCAAATCCCAGAAGGTCAAGGGCGTACACGCGGCAGTGCCGCCCCAGCTCTGGCAGATTTTTCCGCCAGTGGTCGCTGCTAGCCCCAAAGCCGTGGATGAGCACCACCGCTGGACCAGCAGATCCCGCCTGCTGGTAGCGAATGGGCTGGCCCCGCCAGAGCCAGCGCCCCTCGCAAGGAGCAACACCGCTTGGAGAAGGCTGTTCGGGGAGCATGGGGATTAGGATGGCGCTCTTTTTTGCTGGCACAATTTGAATTGGGAAGCAAGTCCTCTCCCCCCTCGTGGCATGTCGCTGGTCACCTGCCCCCTCTTGGGCGTCAACCTGCACCTTACCCTGCCGGAAGCCCACCTGCAGAGCTACGCTGCCTGGATTGAAGCGCGCATCAGCCAGGGTCTGGGCGCCCAGGTGGTTACCTGCAACCCGGAGATGATCGTGCAGGCGCAGCGGGATCCGGCCTTTGCCCAAGTGCTGCAGGAGGCCGAGCTGGTGATCCCAGACGGCATTGGGGTAGTGTGGGCGTTGCGGCGGCAGGGGATCCGCGTCCAGCGGGTGCCAGGGATCGAGCTGGCCGAAGCCCTAATCTCGACGGCAGCTGCGCGGGGGTGGCGCCTGGCTTTGGTGGGGGGGAAGCCGGAGGTCAACCGGGCCGCGATTCAGCATTGGCAAGCCCGCTTTTCTTCCTTGGCCATCTGGGGCCACCACGGCTACTTCTCCCCCGCCGAGGAGGAAAACCTGCTGCTAGCTCTCCAGGCTTTTCAGCCGCAACTGGTGTGGGTAGGGCTGGGCTCCCCGCGCCAAGAGCTGTGGATTGCTCGCTGGCGAGCTCTGTTGCCCCAAGCCATCTGGATGGGAGTGGGCGGCAGCTTCGACATTTGGGCTGGGCAAAAACGACGGGCCCCCCGCTGGTGGCGCGACCATCACCTGGAATGGCTGTATCGTCTCTATCAGGAACCCTGGCGCTGGCGACGCATGCTGGCTCTGCCCAGATTTGCCTGGCAAGTGCTGTGGTCTTCTTCCTCCTCCCCGGCTTCCTCTTTGTAGGTGCTTTGCTGTAAACTACCCTACGGCTAAAGCCGGGAGCTTTAAGGACGCCGCTCCGCTGGCCCGAGTAGGGAAACTGCTTCCGGAAGAAGCAGTAGCTAGCTTGCAGGCCAGGGTTGTAGAGGGTGGCGCTCCTTGCCACGGCTAAGTCTGGGGATCTGTGCGCCGCGTTTTTCCATATGGCTGGTCAGCCCGTTGGCTATGCTTCTTGCTACTTGGCCAATCCAAGCCCAAGCCTCTCTCTTCCAGCTTTAACGGACTTAGGCCTTCAACCTCGCCCGCGATCCCTGCCCAGCGGCTCCGAGAGCATGGTGTTGCTGCGGGGTGTGAGCAAAGTCTTTCCCAACGGCGAGTGGATCTTGCGGGAGGTAGACTGGGAGGTGCGCCGCGGCGAGTTTGTCTTCCTAACGGGGGCCTCGGGAGCGGGCAAATCCACCCTCCTGCGGCTGCTCTACGGGGCTGAACAGGCCACCAAAGGCACGGTGATGGTGGATGGGGTGTGCCTGTTTTCTTCGGAAGGTCGGCAGCGGCCCTACCGGATTTCCTCCCGTCCCCTGGCGATGTTGCGGCGGCGTTTGGGAGTGGTCTTTCAAGACTATCGCCTGTTGGCCAATCGCACCCTAGCGGAAAACGTGGCCTTTGTCCTGCGCGCCCAAGGGCTCTCCCCAGCAGAAATTCGCCGCCGCCTCGGGCCAACCCTGAAGATGGTGGGGCTGGCTGACAAGGAGGATCGCTTTCCCCACGAACTTTCAGGGGGAGAACAGCAGCGCCTCAGCCTGGCCCGTGCCATTGTCAACCTGCCGGTGCTGCTGCTAGCAGACGAGCCAACGGGCAACCTGGATCCGGAAAACTCGCTGTTGGTTCTCCAGATTTTGGAGCGGCTCAATTCTTTTGGGGTGACTGTCATCATGACCAGCCACGACCCCCATCTTGTGGAGCGGGCCGGCCACCGGGTGGTGCGCATAGAAGGAGGACGTCTGTATGATATGGGCTGAGGATCTGCCGGGATTCCCAGCGCAAGGCGGCGCTCCAGAGGGCTGGAATCCCAAGCTGGGTTCAGGTGGCGGTAGGCAGCATGCCATTTCTCTATAAGATCCGCTATCTCCTGCAGGAGACCCTTTTGGGGTTGCGGCGGGGGGGCTGGCTGAACTGGGCTGCGATCAGCACCCTGTTGGTGTTGCTGTTTTTGGTCGGGATCGGCGTGGAGCTGTCTTGGGGCGTGGAGGCGACGGTGCGCTCCCTGGGAGGACAACTGGAGATCTCTGTCTATCTGGAGCCGGGGCGCCGAGGGGTGGAGCTGGAGCCGCAAGTTGCCCGACTGCCTCATGTAGAAGCGGTGAGGGTGATCACCAAAGAGCAGGCCTGGCGCGACCTTTTGCTGGAGATGGGGATCCAAGATGAGGCGGCCCTGGAAACCCAGTTGGGAGAAAACCCCCTCGTAGATACCCTGCGGGTCAAGGCGGATTCTGCCGCAACCCTGGCTCAAGTGGCTGAGCAGATCCGTCGCCTGGAAGGGGTGGACGAGGTATACTACGGCAGCCGTGTTGTGGAGGAACTGGCCCAGCTTCAGGAGCTGCTGCGGCTGGGCTCCCTGGGCATCCTTGGGGTGCTGACCCTGGCCGCGGTGGCTGTAACCACCACTACCATTCGCCTTGTCGTCATCGCCCGGCGGCGGGAGATTGAGGTGATGCAGCTGGTGGGGGCAACGGCAGCCTGGATCTACCTGCCCTTTGTTTTGCAGGGCTGCCTGTTTGGGTTGATCAGTGCCCTGGGGGCTTGGGGCTTAGTTGTGGGATCCCGGCAGTTGCTGCAGGAGGCGCTGGAGCAGCTCATTGCCCTGCCCTTGATCAAAGTGTTCCAGGCAGGTTCCGATCCCCTGAAGGCTTGGTTCTTACCGCTTTTGCTGTTGGGGATGGGAATTTCCCTAGGCACCAGCAGTAGCCTCATTGCAGTGCGCAAGTCAGCAGGTCGCGGGTTCTAAGCTTGGGACTTCTATGCCAGTCTACTCGGCCCCCTTACGCTACGATTGACTCAGGAACAGGAAGACTCCAACTATGGCGTCCCGCAACCCTCACTTGGCCATTGACAACGACGAGCTCATGCGTCGGGTAGAGGCATTGATTAACGCTTCCAAAAATCGCTATCGCATTACCGTGCAGGTAGCTAATCGTGCCAAGCGTCGCCGCTATGAGGATCCCGACGATGTCGAAGAAGGCTGGATGAAGCCCATTCGCCGCGCCATCCTCGAGATGTCGGATGAGCTGACCCAGCCAGAAATCATTGGCGATGAGTAGAAGTCGGCCCACCTCCTTGGAGCGGGAGGGAGCGCTCTTGAGGGACAAAGCTGGGTTTTTTGTCTACCAGCAGGCGCAGTTACTCCAAGAAGAAAAAGGCAATCCCAAGAATGGCATAGGTGGCCAAGAGCAAAAGCCCCTCCAACCAATTGGAACGCCCGTCGCTGGTAACGGAGTTAACCAGCAGCACGGAGACGGCAATTGCCACCAACTCCACTGGCCCGAAGTTAAAGTTCATCGGTTGGCCGAGGAGGCTACCGGCCAGCACCAAGAGAGGAGCCACGAACAGGGCAATCTGCATCGTCGAGCCCAGGGCCACCGAGAAAGAGAGATCCATCTTGTTTTTCAAGGCCACTGTGATTGCCGTCGCGTGTTCGGCCGCATTGCCGATGATTGGCAGCAGGATCACCCCCACAAACAGGGGCGTGACTTGCAACTGCTCGAGGGCGGTCTCTAGGGTATCCACCAGCAACTCCGACTCAAGGGCCACTAGCACTGTTAGCCCCAAAAGAGCGAGCACCCAGGGCCACAGCCGACTTTGCTCCGACGAGGCCGTCAAGATCTGGGGGATGGATCCCTCTGCCTGGAGAACCGGATTGGGGGCAAGACGGGCGGCAGCTTCCTCTTCCGCGGCTTCAGCTTCGTGAATGCTGTAGAGGTAGCTGTGGGTTTTGAGGGAAAAGAGCAAGGTGAGACCGTAGACGACTAGCAACACCAGAGCCACTGCCGTCGAGAGCTCCTGAATCGAGATCTCGCCCAAATTGGCATCGGCATAGGTAACCACGCTGGGCAGGATCAGCGCCACCACGGCCAGGTTCATTACTGAGGCGTTCATGCGCGCTACCTCAGGCCGAAAGCTCTGCTCGCGAAACTTGATCCCGCCCAGAAGCATGGCCAAGCCAGCCACCAGGAGCAGGTTGCTGATGATGGCGCCAGTGATGGAAGCCTTGACCACCTCCACCAGGCCAGCCCGCAGGGCCACCAGGCCAAGGATGAGCTCGGTGGCATTGCCAAAGGTGGCGTTGACTAGCCCCCCAATCATCGGCCCCGTCAAGGCAGCAATCTCTTCTGTGGCCTGGCCGGTAAACTTGGCCAAAGCCACCACTGCCAAAGCGGCGCAGAGGAAGATTAGGTTGGGATCCCAACCCCGAAGGTGGCCTATCCAGGAGAGGGGAACCCCCGCCAGCAGCAGAAACGGCAAGACGTTTAGGACTTTCTGCCAACCTGCTGCAGAACGAGCTGGGAAATTTGCATCCGCCAGAGTCATAGCTCCAAAAGATAAAGACCAGTAGCTAGTTCCAGTTTCAGATAAAGTGGCTGCCGCTGCAGCTTTGAGACTTTGCGGAAAATAGAACTGCCCAAAACAAAAGCCACCGTCTGGACATCTCCCGAAGCAGTCTAGCCGTTGCTGGGGAGGCGCGGATAGGGGCTGCTGAGCTTCCCCTGCCAGGAGCTCTCTCCAGCCTTTCAAAACGAGGAGTGCCAGAGGTAGCTTTCAGCCTAGGTCCAGTTGCAGGGCCAGATCCAGCAGCCGATGGGCCAGGGTAGCCTTGGGAGCCAGGGGGAGCCGCTCGGGATCTCCCTGACGCGGGATCCAATAGCCTTGGTTGTGGCTGCTGCCAAAGCCGCTCTCCGGCTGGTCAATGGGGTTGGCTACGATGGCGTCTAGCCCTTTTTGCTGGAGCTTCTTGCGGGCTAGGGGGAGGGGGTCCCCGCTCTGGGCAGCAAAGCCAATCAGGCGCTGGCCGGGACGTCGCTGACGGGCCAAAGCTGCCACCAGATCAGGAACGGGCTCCAAAGGCAGTAGCGACGGCAGCTCACTCTTTGCCAGCTTGCCCGCGTAGGTCTGCGCAGGTCGCACATCCCCCACCGCTGCTGCCATCCACAGGAGATCGGCCTGGGGGAACTCGGCCTGCAAAACCTGCTCCAGTTGGGCTGCTGTCTGCACAGGGATGGCCCGAATGGCGAAGGGTGCTGGATCAAAGGGGATCCCCAGTGGCCCGTGCACCAGGGTAACCTTGGCACCTCGGCAGGCGGCAGCCACCGCCAGCGCCACCCCCATCCGTCCACTGGCCGGGTTGCCGATGAAACGCACGGCGTCAATGGGCTCCCGTGTACCCCCCCCTGTCACCAACACCCGCTTGCCCTGCCAATCTTTTTTCCCCCCTGTCCAAAACAAAGCCCGCACGTACTCCTGCAACACCTCCGGCTCCAGCATCCGTCCTTCCCCCACCGCATCGCAGGCCAGGCGGCCACTGGCAGTAGGCAAGGCCCAAAAGCGGGGATCCCGCTGCAGTCGCTGCCAATTCTCAGCCACCGCCTCAGCCTTCCACATGTGTGTATTCATGGCCGGCGCCAAGGCCACCGGACCGCGGGAAGCCAAAACTACATTGGTGAGCAAATTGTCCGCCAGCCCCTGGGCCAGCTTGCCCAAGGTGTTGGCCGAAAGCGGCGCAATCAGGAGAGCCTCGGCCCATTCCCCCAGCTCAATGTGCAGGGGTCGCCCCCGCGTAGCTTGCCAAAACTCGGCATCTGTAAAAGCTGGCTGACGGGACAGGGTAGCAAAGGTCAGCGGGGAGATAAATTGTTCGGCGGCTCTGGTTAAAACCACCCTTACTTCTGCTCCCTGCTGCGCCAGAGCTGACACCAAGGCTGCCGTTTTGTAGGCTGCAATTCCCCCGCTCACCCCAACCAAAAGACGCCGCCCCGACCAAAAGAGATCCATATCAGTGAACACTCAAACAGCCTTGCTTCCAGTTTCCCTGCTTTTGCCTCCTGCCAGCGACACAAATCCCTCGCCCAAAGGCGCTAGTACTCCGACAGTAGACCTAGCTGAGAACAGCACTTGCAAGCCTATGGCTTGCCTGCGGAGAACCCCTCTTTGCAAAAGTCCAACCCAACTCTACAGGCTCCGTCCCCTAGACAGAATTCACTACTGCGGCTTTGCGCACCCGCCTCCTCAGATCCTACTCGGTTGCCAAACTTATCCCTTTAACAAGTCTAACAAGATAAGAAAGAGCTGAAGGCAACTCTATTGCAATCGCTATTTGTTTTTGGCTACACTAACTGTTGTCCTTAAACGCGCTGGATATGACTACGACCGGAAAGCCGAAGCCACTCACTGGCCAAGAGCTCCTCGACAAGGTAACCTCCATGGGAAACGCAGATCCCAAGGAGAAAGCTCGCGCTTGCGGTTACGTCACCTATACCAAGAACGGGCAGGAGCGAGTAAATCTGATGCAGTTCAACAACGCCTTGCTCAAGGCTATTGGGGTAGATCTCGGTACCAGTGATGAGAACGGTTCCCGCGGTCGCGCTCCTACCTTCCGGGTTTCGGTTCATAAGAACGGCAACATCCTAATTGGGGCCGCCTATACAAAGAAAATGGGCCTCAAGCCCGGAGATCAGTTTGAGATCAAGTTGGGCCACCACAACATCAAGCTGGAGCGCGTCGACTGATTTCCCATCACCTACCTTGTCGAGGTTCTCTCTAGTAATGCCAGCGTTTCAGGGGGGTACGGTGGGTGGGAAATCTTCCCCCTCCTTGAGGCAGAGAAGGGATCCTCACATCTGTTGAGGATCCCTAGTTGCAATTGTTGAGGGCTTCAGCGTAGAGGGTTCATGAGGGCAACGGATCCGCAGGTTGGGTCACTGCCAAGGGAGTTGCTGCAGTGGGTCTCCTCTCAGCCAGCCCCTGGGCAGCAGGACGCATTTGGCTGCAATTGACAGCGGTCGTTTTCGACGTGTAGGGTAGGGCAGCGAGCTGCTGCTTAAACCG
>NZ_JANSJL010000061.1:92275-109872 GCF_047502745.1 Synechococcus sp. F70.1 | reverse complement strand
TGACAGCGGTCGTTTTCGACGTGTAGGGTAGGGCAGCGAGCTGCTGCTTAAACCGCAGGAGCTCTTGCGCTTCAGCACCAACTCTGCCCTCACCATCCCGATGCAGCCAGGGCTGCCCCTGCAGCAGGTTAGTCAGCTGCGCTTTCGCCCTGAGCCGCAGGACACCTACAAGCTGCACTTGTCCTGTCGTCAAGGCCGTGCTCCCACGAGTGGCAGGCAACCAGAACCTGAAGACGGTGCTAGTTAAGCTGGATTCGAAGCAGCAGCCCCTGATCCTTGGCCATGCTGTACCCATGCCGGTGGTGGTGCGAACCCGCCCCTACGACGAAAAGTTCTACGCTGAGATTGCCAAGCCCAACCGGTTGCAGGTCGAGGAGGCGGAGGTGCTTTGGGCAGCTCAAAAAGCCAAGGAGGAGCTGGGGTTGTAGGGAGGACTCCCCCACAGGCCAGTCATCAGGCGCAGCAGAAAGCGCCGCAGTGGCGGGAAAACTATCATCCCCTGGAGAACCCAGCGCCGCCCAACCACTACGGGCCAGTAGGAGTTGGAGAAGGTGCGGGTGAGCAGGTCGGTAAAGAGCAGCACCACCCAGTTTTCCCAACGGCGACGGCGGCCGTAGCGCCGCAGGACTCTAACATCCCCCAGATCCTCCTGCCGCCTGCGAGCCTCCAGCAACACTTGGGCCAGGGCGGCAGCATCGCGGATACCGAGGTTTAGCCCTTGGCCAGCCACCGGATGGCAGTGGTGAGCCGCATCTCCCACCAAGGCCAAGCGGTGCTGATAGTAGCGGCGACTCTGGCGCAGACGAGCGGGGAAGAGCTGAGGCGGGTTCAGCAAGGTCAGGCAGCCGCCCTGGGAACCATAGTAGCGCTGCATCTCGGCCAAGAAGTCGGCCTGAGAAAGAGCCAGCGTGGCTTTGGCCTGCTCATGGGGCAAGATCCAAACTACCTGGCAGCGATTGCCAGGCAGGGGCAGGATGGCAAAGGGCCCAGCAGGCCAAAAGCGTTCGTAGGCGATGTTCTGGTGGTCTTGGGCAGGAGCCACCAGGGCAGTGATACACGACTGCCAGTAGTCCCAGCCGTCGCTCGGGATCCCTGCCCACTGCCGTACCTGGGAGCGCAGACCATCGGCGGCTACTACCAGCGAGGTTGCCAGTCGGCGCTGACCTTGGGCTGTTGTCAGCTCCACCTCAGCCGCGCTTTTCCTGTAGGTAACTCGCTCCACCCTGGCTTCGTAGTAGCAGGTAATGCAGGGATCCGCAGCCACCTGCTCCTGGAGCACCTGCTGCAGCCAGGCATGTTCGCCGCAGTAGAAAACTGCTGTTTCCCCCACATCCTCCGGTCTAAACGTCACCCGCTGGGGAGCGTCGGCGTCTGTCAAAATGACTTGGGCAAAGGGGGTAATGTGGGGAGCTAGGGCCTCCCACACGCCAATTGACCGGAAGATGCGGATTGACAGGGGCGAAAGGGCGTAGGCCAGGGGGCGTTGCCGAACAGCCTCAGACGACTGGGCCTCAACGAGAGCTAAACGCAGGCCGGAGGCTCGGAGGGCACAGGCTAGGGTTAGACCCGTGATGCCTCCGCCGACAATCACCACATCGTAGAAGGCTTCCAAGGTATCTAAAGGGGAAGCAAGGGCTGTCATTTCCCACTTGGGTAGTCAGGTGCTGTAGGCCACTGCCTCCACGCAACTCGAGTTAGCTGGCGTGGCCGCTCGCACGGCTCGGAACATGCCAAAGCGGCAGAGGCCAGTACTGAAGGCTAGGTGCATTAGCAAGAAAGTGGGCACCTCCCGCAGCGACTTGATCAGGCCCACCAAGCCAAACTTTAGCAACCCCTCCGGCCGGACAACCCCCTGCCAGATGGAATCTAACCAAGAAGGAAGGGTCTCTTGGGTCCAGTCAGCAGTCTCCACTCCCCCCTCTACCAGCCCCGTGGCTTCCAGCGCTTCCACAAAGCCTTCGATGCTGGAAAAAGCAGGGTGCGCCCACTGATCCAACAACTGCCGCATCACCAAGCGCTCCCAAAAGTTGAGGGGCTTTTGGCGGTCGTCGCGCTGGTTCCAGTCTGCCACCACTAGAATGCCGCCTGGCTTGAGCACCCGCAGCATCTCGCTAGCATAGCGGGCCTTGTCTGGCATGTGGGGGCCGGCCTCAATGGACCAGACGACATCGAAGCTGGCGTCGGGAAAGGGGAGGTCGAGGGCGTCGGCCACCTGAAATCGCACAGGCAGATCAGGAGGGGTGAGCTCTTGGGCCCGCTTCACCTGCTGCGGACTGATGGTAATGCCGGTTACCACAAAGCCATAGTCGCGAGCCAAGATGCGGCAGCTGCCGCCAATGCCACAGCCCACATCCAGCACTGTTGACCCCGGCGGCAGCCGATCCAGCCCGCCCCAGCGCACCATCTCATGGACAAAGTCGTGCTTAGCCTGGATGAAGTTTTTCCGCCGCGGCGGGGATCCGTAGTGGCCCAGGTGGATGTGTTCGCCCCAGTAAAACTCCAGGATCCCGTCCCGCGTCCACTCGTCATAGGCGCGGGCTACCGACTCAGGAGAGCGATACTTGCGAGCAGTCAGCACGTAGGCCGCTAGACCTACGCCTAGGAGCAAAGCTGGGGCCAAAATCCAAGGCATTGGGCGCACGAATAACTAGAGGCTGCTCGAGTTGAGACAGACAGAATCCCAAAAGCTCACTAGGGCATTATAGCCTTGGAGAGCCAGTTTTCTTGACCCCGCGGAGGTTACTAGGCTCCTCCTCGCGAGTCTGAGAGATACAAAAAACGGCGCCTTTCTCCCTGCTAGCAGCAGGAAGACTTCTGGCGCCTCTTGCAAGGGGCCTCTTTGAGGATCCCCCCAAAGCACTTGCCTGGAGGTTAGCTCATGCTAACTCGCGTACGGTCGTAGGTCAAGCGGAAGGTGGGGTGCACTTTCCCTTGGATACGGTTCCAGAAGTTGCGCACGTTGGTGTGCAGGCCAACCCGCTCCGTACCGCGTACCAGCATCGCCTGCTGCCGAATTCGAATAGCGCGTTGGTGGCCCGCCATCAGCCGACGAGCTAGCTCATCCAAAACGTGGGAGCGGCCAGGGGTTGCTGCCGCCTCGGAGGCTACTGCTGGAATCTCTTGAGCCACTGCCTCAGCAGCTTTGGGACGATAGGCTACTCCCCGGTAGAGCAAGTCCAAGTTGGTGGACAAAACCAGCGGCTTGGTTAGGTGGCGGAACCGCCAGTCCAGCCCTCGATAACGGCCCCCCACCTTGCCAGGGGAAACGGTCACGGTCGCCGGTGAGAAGGTGTAACCGACACCACGGTAAGAGAGTTTCATCATCTTCGCCTCCAAAGTTGAGAGTTGTTGGTATCCCCTTCACCTCCCAAGGTGAGAGGTGAGCTGGGATATTTTGCAAACAGCTACAGGGGTTGAGGCGCGTTCCTTCGGGATAGCTCCCTACTTCCGTCCTCTGGCTGTGGGGTTGCTCTTGAACCCGCCAGAGGATGAACGATTTCTTCACTTCGTATTATAAGCTACGGTTTTGAGGTTTTCTAGGTAACCTTTAACAAAAATTTTGGCCGCTCTCCCGTGGGGCTACCCCTGCTGGACTGGAGTGCGCGGGGATCTGTCCACGCGGCTGAGGGAAGCAGTATCGTGGAAGAGCCCTCAGGATCGGCTACAAAAGTTCATATTTCGGGGTGGGTGTCCCTGTGCAGGAAGACTTTCGCCTGATTCTGGACATTGCCACAGTACTGGCGGCAGCGGCAGCCGGAGGGCTTCTAGCGGCACTGCTGCGGCAGCCAGTGCTTTTGGGTTACTTGCTAGCCGGGATCCTAGTGGGGCCGACAGGGCTGGGGTGGATTAAAGAGGTGGTGCAGGTGGAAACCCTGGCCCAGTTTGGCGTGACCTTTTTGCTGTTTACCTTGGGGGTGGAGTTTTCCCTCAAAGAACTGCGCCAAGTGCGCGGGATTGCTCTAGGCGGCCTTTTGCAGATTGGCCTAACGATTGCAGTCACAGCGGTGCTGGCAGTGGCCAGTGGCTGGCTGACGCCGGTGCAGGGGATCTTTTTGGGGGCGGTACTCTCCTTGTCTTCCACGGCGGTGGTGCTCAAAAGCCTCACCGAGACCAACCAGATGGGCACGCCCCAGGCCCAGGCCATGCTGGGGATCTTGATCGTGCAGGATTTGGCGGTAGGGCTAATGCTGGCGGTGTTGCCAGCTTTGGATGCTCCCCTGCCGAAGCTGGCGGGATCCCTGGCTAAGTCAGTAGCGGAAATTGGCCTGGTGGCAGTAGGAGCAGTGCTGGGGGGTATTTGGCTGGTGCCCACCTTGCTGCGGCTATTGGCCCAGCAGGAGAACAAAGAGGTATTCCTACTGGGGGTCATCAGCCTCTGCGTGGGGATTGCTCTCCTAACCGAGCGGCTGGGCCTTTCCAGCGAGATCGGGGCTTTCATTGCGGGGCTGATGATTTCGGAAGTGGAATACGCCGACCAAACCCTGGCCTACGTAGAGCCCTTGCGGGATGTGTTTGCTGCCCTCTTTTTTGCTGCCATTGGCATGCTCATCGATCCCCGCTTCATTGCTGACCACCTGACGCTGATTCTGGGGCTGGTGGGGCTAGTGATGGTGGGCAAGTTTTGCCTGGTGGCGCCTCTGGCTGGGCTGTTTGGCTACCCCCTCCCGGCGGCGGTGTTGGTAGGGCTGGGCCTTTCTCAGATTGGCGAGTTTTCCTTTGTCCTGGCCAGCGAGGGGCAGGCCCTGGGACTGGTGTCGCGGCAGCTGTATTTGCTCATTGTCAGCACCACTGCTGTTACCTTGCTTGTCACTCCCTTTTTGCTTAAGGGCGCGCCGGGGCTGCTGAGGAAACTGCAAGGGATCCCCTTCTTGTCTCGCTGGCTAGCAGCAGACGAGCGGCCTCGCGACCTGGATGCCAGAGCTCCTCATAAGGGCCACGTGGTGGTGTGTGGCTACGGTCGGGTGGGGCAAGATGTGGTGCGCATTCTGCAGGCCCGTCGCCATCCCCTCTTGGTAGTTGACTCCTCGGAACAGGTCATCCAACAGCTGCGCTCGCAGGGGATCCCCTACCTCTACGGCAATGCTGCCAGCGCCCTGGTGCTGGAGAAAGCTCGCCTGAACCAAGCTCACGCCCTGGTCATTGCCTTGCCAGATCGTCTAAGCACCCGCCTCTGCCTCAAACAGGCGCTAGAACTGGCGCCCCACCTGGAGGTAGTGGTGCGGGCCACTCACGAAGAGGACATCGAACAGCTCTACCAGTTGGGGGCTAGAGAAGTCGTCCACCCGGAATTTGAGGCCAGCTTGGGGCTGTGCAGTCACCTGTTGCTCCAGCTGGGCGAGCCCCTGGAGGTTGTCCAGCAGGAGATCCTAGCCATCCGCAGCAGCCACTACCGCAACCTGCGACCTCTCCCCCCCAGTTGCCTAATCCCCACGTCTGTCAGCTGGCCGCCACCGCCTCCTGCTAACGGCAGCCATGACGCTAGTCCATCGGAATCGGTGCTGGCTTGGTGGGAGCAGTGGCGGCGCCCCGGGCAGCCGGAATGGGCAGGGATCCCTAGCTCGGCTGAGTGAGAACACAAGCTGGGGCAAGGTTAAGCTAAGTGACTTACTCTCTGGGAGGTCTCTGTGCGCTGGCCTGTTTGGCTACCCAGACCACTCGCTTGGTTGAGAGCCTTTGCTCTGCTTGCCCTTTTGGCTCTCGTGGCAGGGGTGGGGAGGACTCTTCTATTTTGGGGAGCAGTAGCCAGCGCTATTTTCGAGAACAAGGCACTTCTGGGGGTAGCCTTTGCCACGACTTGGGTGTCATGGCGTGCCTTGTTGCCTACGTCCATCATTGGCTCACCGGCCCAGAGAACAGGCGTCACCCCACCTTGAGAAGTTGGAGAGGAGGGATTGGGGCAATAGGCGTGGCCGGGGCCAGCTCGGTTATAGGGTAGTTTCAACGCTGCCCTCAACTTGGTCAAGTGGTATCTGGCTACCTGCAGCTTGCGGGGGAGAGAATTCAGCAGCAGCAACTACCCCCGGGCTGGGGTCGCCGCTTCCGGGTAGATAACCAACATCCCCTCGTAGAGGATCTGGCCGGGCTGCAGCTCCAAGCGATCAATGCGCACACCTGGATCCAACTGGATGGGAAAATCCGCCAGGCCGGGGATAGGGATCTCCTGACCTTCACTTATCCACACAGGGTTAACCAGCCGCAACTGGCTAGGGCCCTGAGCCTGCAGCCCAGTCACCACCGTAACGGGCACCTCCGCCCCCTCAGGAGTAACCAGTTGGGCCCGGATGCGCAGCCGCCCTGGCTCTAGGGCAACCTGGGGCTGGCGGATTAAAAAGGGAACCGTTTGCTCTCCAAAGGGCAGTTGCACCCGCGCTTGGGCCAGTTGCGACTGGATGAGGGGAGCCTGAAGGGTGCGATTCAAGTCTGCTTCCGTGAGGCGCAAGCTTACCTGCACTGGCACAGGGGCCAACAGCCGCAGGGGGCTGCGCCCTTGAATAGCTTCCCCCACATTGAGGCGAATATCTTGGCCCCGCAGCCGCAGATGGCTGATCTGGAAGCCTTGGTAGATGAGGTTGTCTCCTGAGACCTGAGCTTGAGGGATCTGACCCTTGAGAATCTGGGCGTCGGAACCGGCAATTTGCACCTGCAAGTTGTCCACCTGCTGCACCTCGGAGCGAATCCAGGCAGCCACCAGAGGATTGAGCAGGGATCCGGCAATTTGGGCAAAGGCAGGCCAGGGCAAAAACATAGCAGGCAGGCCAAGCAGCAGAGCAAACCCCAGCCGCTGCCTCCCAGGGGAGGGCTGTCGCTGGCGGCTAGTTGTTGGCTTCAGGGGGAGAGAGTCCTGTTCAGGCCAAGATGGGGACAGCACGAGGCACCTCAGGGGAATAAGAACCAAAAGGCGAGAAGCTAGGGGGCTTTCTCGGGCCAGGCTAGGACTAGATTACGACAGGGCGGTGGCAGCGCCCAGGGGCTTCTCGCACACTCTTGGGGAAGCTAGCCGTCTATCAACTGCCACCAAAGATACCCCAACCGCAGGTAGTGAAGCCGCAAGCCAGGGAAAGGGAAAACCCGCGGCGGCTGACGAAAGAGGGCACTGATCTGGGGTCGATTACCGGCGATATCCTGAGCCAAGATTTTGCCCGCCCACACCCCTGTGGCCACACCGCTGCCATGGTAGGCTAGGCCGTACCACAGGCTGGGATCCGTTGGCGAAGGGCCGATGTGAGGGTGAAGCTGGCGGGAGAGGCAAACCAAGCCATTCCAGGCGTACTCAATCTCCACCCCCTCCCAGGCGGGAAAGAGGCGGTAGAGCCGCTGCACCATCCAAGCTTGCAGGCGCTGCCGTTGCGCTGGGTCGTCGCAGGTGCCATCCCGCCCCCCAAATAGCAGCCGCCCATCGGGCAAGAGACGGTAGTAGAACAGAAGCCGCCGCGTGTCGTAGACAGGGGTCGGGTCCCACCAACCCTGGGCTTTTTGTTCCGCTGGCGTCAGGGGACGAGTCACCACAATGTTGGAAAGCACCGGCAGCAGGGATCCCGCCAGTTGGGGATAGAGGTGGGCTGGCGTGTAGCCGTTGGTGGCAATCACCAGGTGGCGCGCCCGCACCGTCCCCCCCGGTGTATGGCAAAGGTGGTAGGATCCCACTTTCTCCCAGGCGATAACCGGGCTAGCACTGTATAGCTGGGCTCCCCACCGGCGGGCAGCCTGAGCTAGCCCCTGGGTAAGCTTGAGGGGGTTGAGGCCAAAACCAATGCCAATGTGGAGAGCGCCGTAGTTCTCCCGACTGTCGAAGCCCCGCTCCCGCAGCTCTTTGGGGCTAAGGAGCTGAACGGGGTAGCCGGCCACCTGGGTGTAGATCTGGTATTCCGCCTCCAACTCCTGCCAAGCACTGGGGCGATGGGCCACCGCGTACCAGCCCTGGCCCTGGGCATCCAGGGAAAAGCCCTCGGTAGCAGCCAGCTCTTGGACGGTTTCCACTGCCTGCCATTGATCCCGGTAGTAGCGCTCCGTCTCCGCTAGCCCTACCCGCCGTACCATCTGGGCGTGAGTCAGGCAGCTTGCCCCCACGCCGCAGAAACCGCCATTACGCCCCGAGGCCCCCCAGCCCAGGGATCCCGCCTCCAGCAGGCAGGCGGAAATGCCGTGATCGCGGACTAGGTGCAGGGCTGTCGAAAGCCCTGTGAACCCGCCCCCAATGATGGCTACCTCAGCCTCCACCTGCCCTTGCAGAGGTGCTGGGTGTCGCCAACTGGAGTCTGCTATCGTGCTGTCCCAGTAACTGCCAACTGGATAGGAAGGATCGTAGGTTCTAGCAGGATAGGGGTTTGTTTTGGGGCAAAAACTCCAAGAAAGCATAGAAGCCCTGAGGTCAAGAACTCGTTCTTGAAAGTTCAGAAAATCCGCTTCTGCAGCAGCAGCCTCTTCGGCAGCGAGCAGCAGTAGGAAGCTTTGCTGCCTGTCCCCGCTGGCCAAGGCCCTGCAGCAGCTACTGAAGATGGAAAACAGCAGCCAACTGTTGCCCACACCCCTTACACTAGGGGCGCATAGCTAGCTACCCCCCTCGCCTGAGCTAGGGTAGGGGCGGGGCGGATCCCCTGCCGGGATAGACAAATTGGACAAACTTTCCCTCTGCCCCAATGAGCCTTTCTGCTGGCCAAAGGGTGCGGCTGTTGCCAAAGGCTGGTATTCCAGCCCTAACCAGGGCTGCAGTCTCGACTGTTACCGCTAAGGATTTTGGTGAGCAGGTAGAGCTTGTCCATCTTTCTTTCCAAGGTCAAACCGCTTTCCCCGCACGGGGAAGCCAGGCTGCCCAAGCCAGCGCCCGTGTCACCGACCCAGTAGCTTCACCAGCAAAACGCCCAACCCGTACAGGAACGTGATCGCGCCGGCTAGGAGGCTCTGGGTAAGGGGATCCGTGGAAGGGGTAAGAATGGCCCCCGCCACCACTGAAGCCACAACGACGTAGCGCCAGCCCTTGAGCATCTGCTCGGCAGTTACCAGCCCCAAAGCCCCCAGCAGTGCCTGCAGAATTGGCACCTGAAAGGCCAAGCCAGTGCTGAACATCAACAGCAGCACAAACTCAAAGTAGCGATCGATGGACCATGCCTGCTCCACTACCCCTTCCCCATAGCGAATAAAGAAGTTCAGCGCTGCCGGAATGAGAAGGTAGTAGGCGAAGGCTAAGCCCGCCACAAACAAGAGGCTGGATCCCAGCACCGCCGGTCCCAGCAGCTTGATCTCCCTGACGCTTAGCCCTGGCAACACAAAGCGGACGATTTGGTAGAGCAAAAAGGGCGTGGCCAAGAGCAAGCCGGCATAGGCCGCTACCTTGAGGGAAACGAAGAAGTACTCGCCCGGCGCCAGTTGCAGGAAGGTTACCCCCTGGGCTGGCACCTCCAGAAAAGCAACAAGGCGGTTTACCCCCAGAAAACAGGCGACGATGCACAGGCCCACAGCAATGAGGCTGGCCAAGAGGCGGCGGCGCAGCTCCTCCAGGTGCTCCACCAAGGTCATCTCGACCTCGTAGGGAAACTCTGGATTGGGCAGCCGCGTGGGCGCTTGCGCTGGCGCAGCTTGCTGCGAGGAGTCAGTCTCAGAGGCAAGGGGCATGAGCCGGCTGGTAACACAACCTTTCCCGCTATCTTAGCCTTGCCCCAGCCTCAAGGAAAAGCGCCCGCCCAACACGCCCCCCTCAGCATGGGTCAGCGCACCGCTGTTCCAGGAAACTCTTTATAGGTGGCGGTTAACGGCAAGCAAGGGGAGCCAACTTCCCCTCCCAGGTAAGATGGTTACGCGGTGCTAACTGCCAGCTTTGCGGCAAGACAGCGTCTATTCCAGACTGGGGATGGAGGTATGGGACAAGGGCAACTCCGGCGCGGCATCCTAATTGGTCTGGGCCTGCTGGCGGCCATGAGCGTGTGGGTAATCGCTTGGCTGCTCACCCAAAGTCCGCTGGCCTTGTTGCTGGTTCGCCATGAGCTGCCGCCGATTGTGGGCCTGGCCCCCCGCTCCACCCAGGCGCTGCTGCTGCTAGCTGTTCCCCTGGAAAATCTGCAGGCATTCTGGCAAGCGGCAACCCCCGCCTCCCAACGACGCGCTACCCGCCAGCAGTGGCGCAAATTTTTCTCCAGCGAAGGTCCAGGATGGCTGGGATCCCTCTTGGCGGGGGGATCCCTGAATTTCGAGCGGGAGGTGCAGCCCTGGCTGGGAAAAAGCACCCTCTTGGCCAGCTTGCCGGAGTGGGGCACCTTGGTTGCCCTGGAAATCCGCAAGCCGGCGCTGGCGCAGTTTGAGCTCAACCTGTTGTGGGAGCGGCAGAGTTTGGCCGGTCTGCCGGTCCAGGTGGACACCTACAAGGGCATCCAGGTAGTTTCCAGTCCGCTGCCAGGGTTGCCGGGGTTTGCGGCAGCCCTTTTCGGGGAGCGCTACGTGCTGTTGGCGGAGAAGGCAGCAGCCCTTCGCGCCGCTATCGATGCCTGGCAGGTGCCGCAGCTGTCGCTCATGGCCGAGCCGCAGTTTCGGCAGGTCATCCAGGCGCTGCCACCGGCGCAGGTAGGTTGGGCCTTCTGGCAAAATCCGCAGCCGGCCTCCGCTGAAGGGTTGACCTTGCAGGCGGTGGGGCTGGGGCTAGGGGTGAGCTTTCAGGGTTTGCTAGCAGAAACGGCTGCCCTTTGGCATACGCCTGCCAACTTTGCCCTGCCTAGGAGCGAAGCTTTTCGTCCCCAGGTTATTGGTCAGCTGCCCGACGAGACGCTGGCGCTGGTGTCTGGCCGCAACTGGGCTGTCTTTTGGCAGAGCCTGGGACAGGTGCAGCCCCTCCGCCTTCTGGGATTGCCGCTGGATCCGGGTCAGTGGGGGCCAGCCCAGGTCGACCTGGACTGGCAGCGGCTGGTGCCGGAAACGGGAGAGTTTGCCCTTGCCCTTCTACCCGCGGATGGGAAACCGGCCTGGCTCTGGGTTGGCAAGAGGCCGGAGGCACCGACGCTGGATGAGCGGGCAATTGCGCAGGGCTGGCAGGTGGTGTCGATGGCAACAAAACACGGCGTCGCCAC
The DNA here is from genome assembly GCF_047502745.1 of Synechococcus sp. F70.1. Lineage (NCBI taxonomy): Bacteria > Bacillati > Cyanobacteriota > Cyanophyceae > Synechococcales > Synechococcaceae > Synechococcus > Synechococcus sp. F70.1. The sequence continues at coordinate 98,821 of NZ_JANSJL010000061.1, read as the reverse complement.
CGCCTGGAGCAAACCCGTAGTCCAGCCCCTAGCAGAGTTGGTGCCTCAGAACCTGCCCGCGATCCCAAAGCCGCCGCCGCTAGCCCAGGTGTATCACGCTGACCGGGACGGCTATTCCTATCTGGCTTCGTCTTTGGCGGCTCTGGAAGCGGCCCTGGCAGATCCCCCCTTGAGCGCCACTCGTGCCTGGCGCCGCCTGGTGGCTCCCCTGCCTCACCGCAACCTGGGTTATGGATATGGATCCTTAGGCTTACTGGAAACCTGGCTGCCTCAGCTTTCGGGATCCCGCTGGTCATCCACTCGCTTTGCCTTTGCCACTACTGCCCTGAAGTTCTCTGAAGCTCCCTACCCCGATCGGGGCCGCTGGCTTCTCCAGAGGGGCAAGCTGTTTTGGCAGTGGTATTAGACTATCCAGGGATCGCGGCAGCCGGGGTAGATGAACTTGGCCAAATAGACTTGGTTGCCCGTCTCGTTCCATTCCACAAAGTCAAAGATTTGGGTCAGCAGGAGCACCCCCCGGCCCGATTCCTCGGTTTCCAAGAGGCCGCAGCGGCAGCGCTGCAGCTCTTGCTGGGGACAGAAGCCGGATCCCTGATCCCGCACTAGCCACTGGTAGAAGCGCTCGGAGCTGGTGTATTCGACGATCACCCTCTTGTTGGGATCCAGACCATTGCCATGGCGGACAGCGTTGATGATGGCTTCTTGCAGGCCCAGGCGTACCTCTGCCTTCCAGGGGGGAGGAACTTTGGCAACCAACAGATCCAGAATCGGCTGAGTGTAGAGGGTGGAGGGAAAGCTGATAACGCTCCAGGAGCAATGGGCGGGTCTTAGGGACAGGGCAATCACAGGGGCGGTCTTCCCGGCGCACAACGCTCTTGTCGATCTTAGCAATGGCCGTCTGCGTCGGCCGGCGCAGGCCAGTTTCGGGAAAGGGGTGGCCATTTTTGCCGTACCATCTTGAGTGGTGAAGCTCTTCGCGGTTACCCCTGTTGCTATGGTGATCAAAGTTGGCGATAAAGTTAGGGTGCGCTCCATTCGCGATCGCGGGCAGGAAGAGGTGAGCGCCCTGGTGGGCAAGGAGGGCGTGGTCCTGGCGCGGCGGGTGGTCGATGGCAGCGGCATTGGCTATATCCTGGAGTTTCCTGACCGCTCGCGGCACTGGTTTTTCGAAAGTGAGGTGGAGGAGGTCGATTCTAACCCGACGCAGGAGAAGGCTCGCTGAAGCGCTGGAGGTGGCCTAGCAAGTTTCCCTAAGCGGGTGTTTGGCTGGGTAGCCAGCTTTGGCGCTGTTGCTAGAGAAGCGTGTTGGTTTATCTTGCCGTTGTTGGGATTAGGTAGCTGTGGCTTCTCCCCATTTAAATCGCCGTTTGTTGGCCCGCCAGATGGCTGCGCAAGTGGATGGCCTGACCGTCAAAATGGCTGCCGCTGCCCTAGAGGCAATGCTAGACAGCATCAGCCAATGTCTGGCGGAAGGAGGATCCGTGCGGCTGGCGCGCTTTGGCACCTTCTTGCTGCGGCCCCGTCCGGCCCGGCAAACCTATCACCCCCGCACTAAGGCTCCTGTCCACATCCCGGCTGCCCAAGTGCCCTATTTTGTCCCCAGCCCGGAGCTGGGACGCCCTAGGAGAAAACGCCGAGGGGATCTGGAAGCGCCGCCATCCGTCTAGAATGGCTGTTCTGCTTTGGTTTCGCACCGATTTGCGCCTACTGGATCACCAGCCGCTGACGCGCGCTTGCCAGCAGGGATCCTTCCTCATTCCCCTCTACTGCCTGGATCCGCGCCACTTTGGCCGGACGGCCTTTGGCTTTCCTAAGACCGGTCCTTTCCGCGCCCAGTTCCTGCTGGAAAGCCTGGCTGACCTGCGGCAGCAGCTTCGGGCCCGCGGCTCTGATCTGGTCATCCGCCAAGGCCAGCCGGAGCAGGTGATCCCGGCCCTGGCGCGGGAGTGGGGGGTGAAGGCTGTCTATGCCCACGAAGAGGTGGGCACGGAGGAGGAGGCGGTTGCCAGGGCCCTGCAGCAAGCGCTTCAGCCCTTAGGGATCCCGCTGCACCTGGAGTGGGGCCACACTCTCTACCATCCTGCTGACCTCCCCTTTGCCCTGGCAGACCTGCCGGAGGTGTTCACCCGCTTCCGCCAGCAGGTGGAAGCCAAGGCCGCCATTCGCGCTCCCCTGCCCATCCCCTCCCTGCCGCCCCTGCCGCCAGGGCTGGACCCTGGCCCTCTGCCCACTCTGGCGGAGCTGGGGTTGAGCTTGCCGCCGCCGGATCCCCGCGCCCGCTTTGTCTATACCGGCGGCAGCACCGCTGCCCAGGCGCGCCTGCAGATCTACATCTGGGATCTGGATCGGCTGCGCGTCTACAAAGAAACCCGCAACGGCATGCTGGATCCCAACGACAGCTCGCGTCTTTCTGCCTGGTTGGCGTTGGGTTGCCTTTCTCCTCGCACGGTGTATGCCGAAGTCAAGCGCTACGAGGAGGAGCGGGTGCGCAACGAATCCACCTACTGGCTGGTCTTCGAGCTGCTGTGGCGGGATTACTTTCGCTTCATCCTGGCCAAGCATGGCGCCAAGCTGTTTCGTCCCTCGGGGATCCAAGGGATCCCCATCCCCTGGCAGCAGGACTGGGACCGCTTTCAGGCTTGGTGCCGCGGCGAGACCGGCTACCCTCTGGTGGATGCCAACATGCGGGAGTTGGCCGCCACCGGCTTTATGTCCAACCGCGGGCGGCAGAATGTGGCCAGCTTTCTCACCAAGAACCTGGGGATCGACTGGCGCTTGGGGGCGGAATGGTTTGAATCGCTGCTGATTGACTACGACGTGGCCAGCAACTACGGCAACTGGAACTACGCCGCCGGCGTGGGCAACGATGCCCGCGGCTTTCGCTACTTCCACATTCCCAAGCAATCCCGCGACTACGATCCCCAGGGCCACTACTTACGCCACTGGCTGCCGGAGCTGGCCGGGATCCCGGGGGACAAGATCCACGAGCCCTACCGCCTCAGCGCTGCTGAGCAAAAGCAGTTTGGCGTGCGGCTGGGGGTAGACTATCCCCGCCCCGTGGTGGATTTGGGAAAGTCCCTGCAGGCCAGTCGGCGGGCTTACGAAGCGGCCCTGGCCCGCCACCGTGGCGGCTAGGAGGATCCCCTCGAAACGGGAGTGGCGGGCTAGGGGACGACGCGGCTAAGACGCCGCAAGCCAGGCAGGCCAGCATCCGCCACCACCAAGCTGCCGTCTGGCAAGGCAAGCAGAGAGCCAGGCCGCTGGAAGCGAGCTGAGACCACCGGGCCATCCTGCCAGCCAGGCTCATCCCCCCCGGCCAGGGTAGAGACCTGCCCGCTGGGCTGAAGACGGCGAATGCGGCGGTTGTCTTGGTCGGCCAGCCAGAGGACCCCCGCACTGTCGAAGGCCAGCCCTGCAAGGGTTTGAAAACGGGCCTCCGCCAGAGGGCCATCGCGGTAGCCTGCTTCCGCCTGGGAGAGGGTGGTCAGGTGTCCGTTGGCAGAGAGCCGGCGCAGGCGATGCCTATCGGCAATCCAGAGGTTACCCGCCTTGTCCACTGCCAGAGCTGTCGGCTCCAGAAGCTGGGCTTGCTCTGCCGGCCCATCGGCGGATCCCGGCTGGCCAGTGCCAGCGGCCGTCGTCACTTTGCCCGTGGGAGTGATGCGGCGGATGCGGCGGTTGGCGCGATCGGCCACGTAAAGGCTGCCGTCCAGACCCAGGGCCAGGCCAAAGGGTTCGCGAAACTGTGCCTCGTCGCGCTCTCCGTCGCGGTAGCCGGCTGCACAAGTGCCGGCAAAGGTTCTCACCCGCCGCTGTCGGCTGATGTAGCGCAGGCAATGGTTGCCGCTGTCGGCCACCCACAACCCCCCCTTGGGATCCCAAAGTAGCCCTTGGGGGGAGTGAAACTGGGCCTGCTCCGCCACCCCATCCCGGTGGCCGGCCTTGCCGCTGCCCGCCCACACCTCCAGTTCCCCTTCGGGGGAAAGCCGGAAAATGCGGTGCTGGGCCGGGTCGGCTAAGTAAAAGAACCCCTCGGGGTCTGCGGCAATGCCGCCGATCTGCTGCAGGAAGATCCCGGCCTCCCCTTCGTTATCGGAGCTGCTGCCCTCCGGCTTGGCTGCCGCAGCGGTGCGGCCATCGAGGAGGGTCTCCACTCGCCAGCCCGAGGCCGCCGTAGGAGTGGGGGTGGGAGTGGGCCACTCGTAAACCCAGGTTCCTAGTCCTTGTCCTTCAGCGTCGGCCACCGCCACCCAAACGGTGCCGGAAAGGGAGGCTGGCGGCATCACCGTCAGACTGTTGCGGCTGCGCGAGCGAATTTCCCCCCTCAGGATGCGCTCCGGATTGGCGGCTGAGGCAAAAAGAACGCTTTCCACCTGCTCCAGATTTTCCCCCGACAGCAACAACGGCTGGCCGGGCGCTGGCACCCCTGCCCCTGCGTGCAGCAGCGGCACTTCCACCTCGGAGAGCACCAGCAGGCTCAGGCGGCGACTGCTGCTGTCAGCGCTTCCAGAGCGGGCAGAAAGAGTCAGGGATCCCTTTCCTTGTGCCAAGGTGGTGGATCCCCGGTAGGCGACAGCCCTAAGCTCGGCTTCGCCAGCGGGCGGGTCGGTAAAGGTGAAGGTGGCTGGTTGCCCCGGGCGTAGGGGCGCGTTGGCAGTCTGGCGATAGCTGCCCAGGTTAATGCTCAGGTCGATCCCTTCCACCCCCGGCCAGGTAGGGGTGCGGGCCAGCCAGCGCTCCACCTCAGAAGCCGGCAGCTGGGCCACCAGATCGGATCCCTGTTCTTGGAGCAGCAAAACGATGCGGTTGCTGGGCACCGCCAAACCCGATTGGCGGGCCTGTTCGAGCGTGAGGGCAAAGGTGGAAAGACCAAGGGGAGTTGGCGTGAAAACTGGCTGCAGGGTAGAAGGGGGAACAAGGCTGGGAGAGACATTCGAGGAAGAGAGCTGGCCGCAGGCTGAGAGGGCCAGCACCAGGGCACTGAGTGCAGGCAGGGAGAGCAGCGCAGGGGAAACCCGTCGTTGCATCGTGCAGCTCATCCTCTTCCACAAACTGGGAAGTGGCAGCAACCCAAACCCCTCATGTTGACACCGACTACCTAAAAGCCGGCAGAAATTGCCCCGCTGCCTTCCTTCCGACAGCCACGCCCCAGCGTCTATTGGGCAAGGAGAAGCCCCCGAACCACCGTCCTGGGCCTTTAACCCTAACTCTATTCATGCTTAACCTGTCTCACCCAAGGGTGAGTTGCACCCCTCACTCCCTCTATCCTTACGCAAATCCCTTTCGAAAAGCCAGCTGCAATCTGATGCTTACTAAGCCAGGTCTGTTTTTGTTCGCCCAACGGTCAGAGACGGGATCCCGAGCAGAAGCTTTCGCTGCCGTCGCTTCTGGGGATCGGTGCCCCTCAGCTTGCCTCCGCCCCAGGCAGATCTGAGGACTACCGGCACCCCTAGCGCAATTCAGGTTTCTGCCGCCAAAGAGGTGAGGCTGCCCCAAGCGCCAGAGCAGCCAGAAGCATCAAGCTCCCCCACTGGCGACCCGCAGGGCTTGGGTTCATCTTGCCCTTCTAGTAGCAGGACACTGCCGGATGCCCCTTAATGTACCAGCGCCACGGGAGCTCCGCACCGCGGGTAATGCCGATGCGGGTGGTCTGGACAATGGGGAACTGCGCTTCCCAGGCAGGGGATCCCTCCAGCCAAATGCCTTCCTGGCCGACGGCCACCGGCTCCAGCCGCCAGCCGTTGTGGGATCCGTCAATGCGCAACGCCTGACAGAGTAGGCCCGGACCCGCCGCCACCCGCGCCGGTTTCATGCGCTTATTGGCCGGGATCCACTCCGGCAGGCAATCCAACTGCGCTGCCCGGATTAGAACGGCTGACGCGATCCCCTCCGCGTCGGTGACGATGTTCAGGCAGTGGTAGAGGCCGTAGATGCGATAGACGTAGAGATGCCCCGGCGGCCCAAACATCACCTGGTTGCGGCGGGTCTTACGGCGATAGGCGTGGCAGGCCGGATCCCCAGCTGTATAGGCTTCTGTTTCCACAATCTGGGCCCGCACCTGCAGCCCATCGGCAAATTGCCGCACCAGCACCATGCCCAGCAGAGCAGGCGCCACCATCGGCGCCGGCTGGCTCAGCCAGTCCCTAGCGTCCACCGTAGGCTCACTAGCCCTCAGCCCCCTGCCACAGCAGGGACAATGCTCACCTCATCTCCATCCTGCAGAGGGGTGTCGGATCCCTTCAGGAAGCGAATGTCTTCGCTGTTAACGTAAAGATTGACAAAGCGGCGCAATTCTCCCCTCTCATCGCACAGCCGCGCCTTGATGCCTGGATAGCTTTGCTCCAGAGCCTCCAGCAGTTCACGGATGGTGGATCCCTCGCAACTCACCACCTCCTGGTTCCGGGTGAGCGCCCGCAGCGTGGTGGGAATTAACACCTTGACTGCCATAAGCCCAGTGCTTCGTCCATCGACCAACATTAGAAGACTAGGGTAGCAGCACCCTGTCGATGCCGTGAATTGTTCACGTTGGCCCCCTTGACCCGAAGG
>NZ_JANSJL010000061.1:67032-92175 GCF_047502745.1 Synechococcus sp. F70.1 | reverse complement strand
GGGTCTGTAACAGGAAAGTTCTTGGGGGATCCCCCCTCTTCAAACCGAGGCCTCCTGCCAGTCCAGCCGCTCCAGGGTGCGGGCCCGCTCCAGCGCCTGTTCAAAGCTCTCCAGCTTGGGCGAAATTACCAGCGGGTGGCCCACATGCGCCTGCACCGCCTCCTGGGTTTTCAAGCCATTGCCGGTAATATAGGCTACCGTAATCGCCTCGGGATCGAGCTGGCCGGCTTCGGCCAGGCGTTTGAGCACGGCAATGGTGGTGCCGCCAGCCGTCTCGGTGAAGATGCCCTCAGTCTCGGCCAGGAGCTTGATGCCGGCAATGATCTCGGGATCCGTGGCCGTCTCGATCTGGCCGCCGGTCTTGCGGGCAATCTCCAGGGCATAGATGCCATCAGCAGGGTTGCCGATGGCAATGGATTTGGCGATGGTGTTCGGCTTAACGGGAGTAACAAAATCCCGCCCCTCGCGGAAGGCCTGGGCGATGGGCGCACAGCCCCGGGCCTGGGCGCCGTGGAAAATAACCGGCTTTTCTGCCACCAGGCCCACCTTCACGAACTCCTGAAAACCTTTGTAAACCTTAGTGTACAGGGATCCCGACGCTAGCGGGATCACTACCTGATCCGGCAGTTGCCAGCCCAGTTGCTCCGCCACCTCGTAGGCTAAGGTTTTCGAGCCTTCTGCGTAGTAGGGGCGCAGGTTGATGTTGACAAAGCCCCAGCCGTAGCGATCCGCCACCTCAGCGCAGAGGCGGTTCACCTGGTCGTAGTTGCCCTCCACAGCCATGACGGTGGGCCTGTAGATGAGGGACCCTAGTACCTTGCCTGCCTCCAGATCCGCCGGGATGAAGATAGTGCACTCCAGGCCGGCATGGGCGGCAATGGCAGCCGTGGAGTTGGCCAAATTGCCCGTGCTAGCGCAAGAGACCGTGGTAAAGCCCAGCTCCTTGGCGCGGGTCAAGGCTACCGACACCACCCGATCCTTGAAGCTGAGGGTAGGCATGTTGACGGCATCGTTCTTGAGGTAGAGGTTTTTTAACCCCAGTCGCCGCCCCAGCCGCTCCGCTTTCACTAGGGGAGTCATGCCGGTGCCGACATCGATAGGGCGCTCCGAAACCACCGGCAGGAAAGGCCGATAGCGCCAGATAGACAGCGGCCCGGCCTGGATGCTCTGCCGGCTGACGACGCTCTTGAGCCAGTCGTAGTCGTAGACCACTTCCAGGGGGCCAAAACACACGTCGCACACGTGCTTGGCGACCGGCTCGTACTCGGCCCCACATTCGCGGCAGCGCAAACAGCTAAAGCCCACCTGCGGGTTACGCAAGGCAGAGTTGGAGGGCAAATCAGCAGAGCCAAGCAGGCGTTGGGAAAGGGTTGGCGTCATAGGAAGCCTTCAGCGGGAGAAAGGGATGGATCTGGCTTACCCAGCCCGAGGTCAATCCTATCACCCGCGATCTAGCCCGTCAACCAAACCCGACTAAAATAGTCTGGATTTGGCTCTGGCCAAGAGGCAGGAGGGTTCCTACCCTGGAGTGTCAAGTGACGAGCAAGGGACTGGCTGGCGCTGCTGGGGTCAAGGGCCCCCACAATCTCAGGCGTTGCCCCTCTCGCTAAACTGGAAAAACAAGCTGAAACAATCTGATGCCCTTTGGGATCCCGGTACTCACCAGCAGAAGCCAGCGTATGCTCAAAGTCGGACGGGACAACGTGGACTTTCTTGACCACTACGACGTGATCGTCGTGGGTGGGGGGCACGCCGGCTGTGAAGCGGCCCTAGCGTCAGCGCGACTGGGCTGTAGGACCTTGATGCTGACGTTGAACTTGGACAAGATTGCCTGGCAGCCTTGTAACCCCGCCGTGGGTGGCCCGGCCAAGTCGCAACTGGTGCATGAGATTGACGCCCTCGGCGGTGAGATGGGCAAAGTTACCGACCGCACCTATTTGCAAAAGCGGGTGCTCAATCGCTCGCGGGGCCCAGCAGTATGGGCCTTGCGGGCGCAAACCGACAAGCGGGAGTACGCGCGGGTGATGCGCTCGGTGGTAGAAAACCAGCCCAACCTGACTCTTCGAGAGGGCACCGTCACCGACCTAGTGCTGGGGCTCAACGAGGAAGTGGTGGGCGTGGTTACCCATTTCGGCAGCGTCTTCGGCTGTCGGGCAGTGATCCTGACCACGGGCACCTTTCTGGGAGGGCGCATCTGGATTGGCCGCCACTGGCAACCTGCTGGACGTGCGGGGGAATTTGCCGTCGAAGGCCTGACTGACACCTTGCGCCAACTGGGCTTTGAGACAGGCCGGCTGAAGACGGGCACCCCTGCCCGCGTGGATCGCCGCAGCGTTGATTTCTCCGTGATGGAGCGGCAGCCAGGGGATCCAGACCTACGCTGGTTTAGCTTTGACCCGGAGGTGTGGGTGCCGCGGGAGCAGATGGACTGCTACCTCACCTACACCACGCCGGAGACGCACCGCATCATCCGGGAAAACCTCCACGAGACTCCTGTCTACGGCGGTTGGGTGGAGGCCAAAGGGCCACGCTACTGCCCCAGCATTGAAGACAAGATCGTGCGCTTTGCCGACAAGGAGAGACACCCTGTCTTTATCGAACCCGAGGGGCGGGATCTGCCGGAGCTCTACATCCAAGGGTTCTCGACAGGGATGCCTGAGAAGATCCAGATCCAAATGTTGCGCTCCTTGCCCGGCCTAGAGCGGTGCGTGATGCTGCGGCCTGCCTACGCGGTGGAATACGACTATCTGCCGGCCACCCAGCTCTATCCCACCCTGATGACCAAGAAGGTGCAGGGGCTCTTCTGCGCCGGCCAGATCAACGGCACCACCGGCTACGAAGAAGCAGCAGCCCAGGGGCTCATTGCCGGGATCAACGCCGCCCGGTTGGTGCAAGGCAAACCCTTAGTCACGCTGCCGCGCGAGTCCAGCTACATTGGCACCCTTATCGACGACCTCTGCACCAAAGAGCTGCGGGAGCCCTACCGCATGCTCACCAGCCGCTCCGAATACCGCCTTATCCTGCGCGCCGACAACGCTGACCAGCGCCTCACTCCTTTAGGGCGAGAGTTGGGCCTCATCGACGACCGCCGCTGGGCTCTCTTCCAGGCCAAGCAGGCTCGTATTGCCGCCGAGATTGAGCGCCTGGAAACCCAGCGGGTTAAGGCCCACGACCCCGCCGGGATCCACCTCAGCCAACTGACTGGCCAGGGGATCAAAGGATCCGCCACCTTAGCTGAGCTCCTGCGCCGCAACCAGATCCACTACGCCAACCTGCTGGAGCTGGGGTTGGGAAATGAGGAGCTGGATCCCTTTGAGCAGGAGGCAGCGGAAATTGCCGTCAAATACAGCGGCTACATCCAGCGGCAACAAGCTCAGATCGAGCAGGTGAGCAAGCAGTACCACCGCCCCCTGCCTCCCGATCTGGACTACCACTCCATTCCCACCCTCTCCAAAGAGTCGCGGGAGAAACTGGCAGCAGTCCGGCCTCTGACCGTAGGCCAGGCCGCTCGCATTGGCGGCGTCAACCCTGCCGACATCAACGCCTTGCTCATCTACCTCGAGGTGAGACAGCGTCAGAGAGCGACGGCAGAACCTGTTGGCAGCTCGCGGTAATCTTTGCGCCCAGCCGTGTAGAGAGCAGGGATCTCCTCCAGCGCCATGCGCGAAGCCACGCCCAAATCCAAGGGGGAGACCTCCCCGCGCAGCCAGTGACAGAGGCCGGCTGCCCCAATCATGGCGGCGTTGTCGGTACAGAGGGCAACAGGCGGGATCACCACCCGCAGGCCCTTTTGCTGACCCGCTTCCAGAAGGCGAGCGCGCAGCTCCCGGTTGGCAGCCACCCCGCCAGTCAGCAGCAGGGTTGAGAGGCCAAGAGCTTCGGCGCAGGCCACTGCTTTTTCCGTGAGGACGCGCGTTAGGCAGGCCTGAAAGCTGGCGGCGATGTCGGCAATGGGCAGCTCCTGGCCTTCCTGCTGCAAGTGCTGGACGAGGCGCAGCACAGCCGTCTTCAGGCCACTGAAGCTGGTGTCGTAGGGGTGGTCTAGCTTGCCTTCCGGCAGGGGAAAGCGATGGGGATCCCCTTGTTGCGCCCAGCGGTCGATCTGGGGCCCCCCCGGGTAGCCCAGCCCCAACAGCCGCGCCACCTTATCAAAGGCTTCGCCGGCAGCGTCGTCGCGGGTGCGGCCCATCGTCTGGTACTCCCCGTAATCCTTCATCCAGATCAAGCTGGTGTGGCCTCCCGAAACCAAAAGGCACAGGCAGGGAGGTTGCAAGTCGGCTGTGGCCAAAAAGCCGCTGAAGAGATGGCCCTCCAGGTGATGTACCCCAATCAAGGGCTTATCGTAGAGCAGCGCCAAGGTCTTGGCCGCCATCATCCCCACCAGCAGGGATCCCACCAGGCCCGGCGCACAAGTTACGGCAATGGCATCCACCTCGGCTACGCCTAGCCCGGCCTGCTGCAGCGCTGACTCCAGTACAAATGGCAAAGTTTCCACATGGCGGCGGGAGGCCACCTCCGGCACTACGCCTCCGTAGGCTGCATGGAGGTCGATCTGGCTAGCCACCACCGAGCTGAGCTGCCGCGGGGCAAAGGTTGGCCAGGTTGGCTCCGCCTCCACCACCGCCACAGCCGTTTCGTCGCAACTGGTTTCAATGGCAAGGACACAGGCCATGGGAAAAAGGGGTGGGAATGCCTCAGGATCCTTAAGAATTGTGTGAGCTAAAACCCGAGATCCCTCCGGATAAGGCGCTCAGGAGTATGATACTAACCGTTTGGTGCTCGTTGCTTCACTGAGCATTCCTCCCCATTGAGTCCCTAGCTCAAGGACACATCCTGCCATGCGAACCCTTTTGAGTCTCCTTTTGGCCCTTTGCCTAGTGCTTGGCTTTACCCAGGCAGTGCAGGCAGAGCCTTTGATTGGCTTGAAGCCTTGTAGCGAAGTTCCTGCTTTCCAGGCTCTACGAGATCAGCGCCTGAGCAGCCTCGAAGAGAAAATCCGCAACGCTAGCCCTGAGTTGGCTCCCCTTTACCAGCAAAAGTTGGTCCAAACCGAAAAGCGTTTTGAGCGCTACAGCAAGCTGCTCTGTGGCGAAGAAGGCTTGCCTCACCTGGTTACCGATGGCCGCTGGAGCCATGCAGGTGAGTTTCTCATCCCTGGCTTACTTTTCCTCTACCTTGCCGGCTGGTTGGGCTGGGCAGGCCGCTCCTACCTAATTGCCGTTCGCGATAGCGAGGAGCCGGAGATGAAAGAAAGTATCATCGACGTCCCCTTGGCGCTGCGCTGTTTCCTCACGGCTTTGGCCTGGCCTGCCGCTGCTTTCAAGGAAATTGCCAGCGGTGAAATTCAAGCCCCAGAGGAGGCTGTTCCCGTCTCTCCTCGCTGAGGAAGGAACTGAGTCAACCCATTCCCTGTGAGAGGTCGATATGGCTGACTTCACCAAATTTCTCACCACCGCTCCAGTAGCCCTCATTTTGTTTTCCAGCTTCTTCCTTGCCCTGTTTATTGAGATCAATCGCTTCTTCCCTGACATTTTGACGTTCTAAATAAAGGGGTAGGGATCCCCACAGAGCCTCGGGGATCCCTGCTTCTCTTAGCCTGGACACAAGATTGCCTCATGCCTGAGTCCCCTGTCGACACTGCTCCCTCTGGCAAGGAATACATCACGGCCCCAGAAGGGGATCCGCAAATTGGCAACCTCCAGACACCGATTAACCACGCGCCTGCCGTTCGTCTCTTCCTAAGTTGGCTGCCGATCAACCGACCGGGAGCCAGTCCTATCTGGCGGGGTCTGGAAATTGGCATGGCCCACGGCTATTGGCTGGTGGGGCCCTTTGCCAAACTCGGGCCTTTGCGCAACGAGCCTATTGGCCTGCTGAGTGGCTTCCTGGGAGCTTGTGGTCTCATTTTGATCCTGACAGCGGCCCTCTCTCTCTACGGCACCGTCTCCTTGCCGCGCCATGGCGGGCCAGTCCAGGGATCCCAGGCCTGGAGCGAATTGGCTGCCGGCTTTTTAATAGGGGGAATGGGAGGAGCCATCGTTGCCTACCTGCTGTTGCTCAATGGCGATCTCCTGTTTCCGCTCTGAAAGAAAAAGCTGACGGTAGCTGCTCCCTGTCCTTAGAGGGCGCACAAGCTACAGACGGAGCTAACTTGAGCCTAGGCAAAATGCCTACCAGAAGAGATGTACCTGCCAACCTACTAGCCTAGCTAATCCACGTTAAGTCAGAAGGTTCGTTGGCAAGGTTGCCGATTATGCCACAAAGTAGCGAATAAGGTGCTCCGCACCGCTGTCGCCAACGAGGACTAGAGTGAAGCCCCCCTTTCGCTAAACAGTCGGGAGCAGTTTCCATGTCAGCAGCCGTGAGTGATCCACTCCTTGGACTTGATCCCAGTTCCGAAAGATTGCCGTCGACCGAGATCCGTCGCCTGTCGCCGGCTGCCTTAGCTTACTTGGGGGATGCCATTTACGAACTCCACGTGCGGCGGCAACAGTTGTTTCCCCCAGATCGCTTAGAGCGCTACCATCAGCGGGTGGTGAGGCGGGTGTGCGGCTCGGCTCAGGCCAAGCTGCTGTTAGCGCTGCTACCATATCTCAGCCCTGAAGAGCAGGCTATTGTCTGCTGGGGCCGCAATGGTTGCGGTCGCCCACCTCGGCATCTGCCCCTAGCCGACTATCAAAATGCCAGCGGCCTGGAAACCATCCTGGGCTACCTCTACCTCACCAATCCCGACCGCTTGCGCTCCATTCTTGCCCTCACCGATGTTTTGGCTGAGATGATTTAGGTCTTCCTCTCATGCCTAAGCCTTCTCGCCTGCGCAAGTTGCGGCGACCCACGGATTCCAAGCCCGAAGAGGAACAAGAGATTATCTACGGTCGCCAGACTTTACTGGCGGCCCTGCGGAGCGGTGCTACCCTCAACCGGGTTTGGGTGGTGCCGAGGCTACGGTATAGCCCCCAGTTTTTGTCGCTCTTGGAGGAGGCCAAAGCGCGCGGCACGGTTATTGATGAGGTCTCTCCCCAGCGACTAAACCTCCTTACGGGTGGAGCTAACCATCAGGGGATCGCCGCCCAGGCTACCCCTTATCGATACGTGGATCTAGAAGAGCTGGTGGAACGCAGCCGCCAGGCTAGCCCCCAGCCGGTGCTGGTGGTGCTGGACGGGATTCAGGATCCCCACAACCTAGGGGCTATTGCCCGTAGCGTAGAGGCGTTTGGCATGCAGGGGATGGTGATCCCGCAGCGGCGGGCGGCAGGGGTGACCGCGACAGTGATGAAGGTGGCAGCTGGCGCCCTCTCCACCCTGCCCGTGGCGCGGGTGGTGAACTTAAATCGCGCTCTAGAGTACCTTAAAGAGCAAGGGTTTTGGATCTATGGCACCACCAGCCAGGGAGCTGCCCCCGTCTATAGCGCCGACTTTCGCCGACCCGTCGCCTTGGTGATTGGATCGGAAGGGGAAGGCATTAGCCTGCTTACCCAGCGCCACTGCGACCAACTGCTGTCGATTCCCTTATCGGGCCGCACGGAAAGCTTGAATGCTTCGGTAGCAGCGGGCATCGTCCTCTACGAGATCCACCGGCAGCGCTCCCCTCACCAGCTCAAGCGCACTGAAACATTTCTCAACAAATTCTCAACAAACGCAGTAGAATCTAAGTGACTGCAGGCCGTTCCGAATGTTTGCTGGCACTTCTTAGCGGGGGATCGATCCTGTGAGCAACCCTTTGACTAGTCTTCTGAAGAGGTTGATCAGCCTCTTGGATAGGCTGCGCGGCTTAGCGGTTTGGATTGAGATTGCCACCGACGACTGCACCTACTATTACGGCCCCTTTACTAGCCTGGAGGAAGCAGAAGCGCACAAAGGCAACTACATCGCCGACCTGAAGGCGGAAGGGGTTCAGAAGATTGAGGTTCAGATAAAGAAAATGCGCCAGCCGCAGACGCTAACCGTGGCTCGCACCTCTTCGCAGGCGGGTTCTTGAGGGCCGTCATGGTTTACCAGATAACTGTCCATCACCGGGGCCAAACCTACCGCTTTCCTGCGGCGGCGGAGCAGACGGTTTTACAGGCGGCTCTTGAACACGGCATAGAGCTGCCCTCTTCTTGCCAAGCAGGTGTCTGTACCACCTGTGCAGGGCGACTGAAGTCGGGATCCGTGGCCCAGCCTAACGCCATGATCGGGCCCGAGCTCAAAGCTCAGGGCTTCGTCCTGCTGTGCGTAGCCTATCCTACCTCCGATCTGGAGGTGGAAACAGATCAGGAGGAAGAGGTCTATCGTTTGCAGTTTGGCCGCTAGCTCTGCCCTCCCTGGTTGGCGTGAGTTCAGCGTGAGGAACCTGTGAAGCTACATTTTCTGCGTCTAGCTTTGCCCCTGAGTTTGCCACTTTCTGCTGCTCAACTGGAGGGATCTCTTCTCCACCAAGTCGCCCGAGAGCTGGGGCAAACGGCCCGCCTCCTGCGCTGGAGTCTGACGGCGGTGGAGGGGGATAGGGTTTGGGTAGAGGTGGTGGCTACTACCGACAATGGCTACTAGATTCACGCTTAGCCAGCTTCTAGCCCCCTCTAAGGGGTTAGGAGCCAACAAGCTGATAGCTACCAGAAGTGCCCTCGTTAGCTTTTCTCGTTTAGCCAATGTCTGTATCTGAACCAGCTTCACCAGCTCCAACTTTGGCCGAGCAGCGCCCCCCTGTCGCCCTCACCATTGCCGGATCCGATAGCGGCGGCGGAGCCGGCATTCAAGCGGATCTGCGCACTTTTGCCTTCCAGCGGGTCCATGGCACTTCCGCCCTCACCTGCGTAACTGCCCAGAATACCCTGGGGGTCAACCGCGTGGATGCGCTGCCGCCAGAGGCAGTGGCTGCTCAAATTGAAGCGGTGGTGCAGGACATTGGGGTGCAAGGGATCAAAACCGGCATGTTGCTCAATGCCGAGATCGTGCGCGAGGTGGCCCGCCAAGTGGAGCGCTGGGCGCTGCAGCCACTGGTGGTAGATCCGGTAATGGTCTCCCGCACGGGGGCCAAGCTGCTGGCGGAGGAGGCCATCCAGGCCATCCGCGAGCGGCTAATTCCCCTGGCTCAGGTTGTTACCCCCAACCGCTACGAAGCCCAGATTTTGGCGGGGATGGAACTGCAGTCGCTGGCGGATATGGAGACGGCGGCCCGCCGCATCCACGCCCTAGGCTGTAAGGCTGTACTGGTCAAGGGGGGAGGCATGCCGGGAGAACTGCAGGGGGTGGACGTGTGGTTTGACGGCGAGCGGCTCGAGGTGCTCAAAAGCGAGCGGATCCTCACCCGCCACACCCACGGCACCGGCTGCACCCTCTCGGCAGCCATTGCGGCGCAACTGGCTTGGGGGAAGGATCCCCTGACGGCAACGCTGCTGGCCAAGGCCTATGTTACCGAAGCCCTGCGGCATCCTTTGGCCATTGGGGCCGGTCAGGGACCGGTGGGTCACTTCTACCCCCTTCTTGCCTCCTCTAGCTCCGACTAAAGCAGCGTCCGCACGTCCACCACTTTGCCGCTCACTGCTGCTGCCGCCACCATGGCCGGGCTCATGAGCAGAGTGCGCCCTGTGGGGGATCCCTGGCGGCCCTTAAAGTTGCGGTTGGAGGAAGAGGCGCTAATCTGCCGCCCTACCAAGCGGTCTGGGTTCATAGCCAAGCACATGGAGCAGCCGGGATCCCGCCACTCAAACCCCGCCGCCTCAAAGATTTCCCGCAAGCCTTCCTGTTCGGCCTCCTGCTTGACCCGCTCGGAGCCAGGCACCACAAACGCTTTCACTCCAGGCGCTACCCGCCGGCCTTTGGCAACCTTGGCTGCCTCCCGCAAATCGCTCAAGCGACCATTGGTGCAGCTGCCAATAAAGCAGACATCTACCGGCGTGCCTACAATGGGATCCCCTGGCCGCAAGCCCATGTAGGCGTAGGCTTCCCTAGCCAGTTCCCGCTCACTTTCTGGCAGCTCCTCGGGAGCCGGGATCCGCTCGTCCACCCCAATGTTTTGGCCGGGGGTAATCCCCCAGGTAACCGTGGGAGCAATCTCGGAGGCCTGAAACACCACCACGTCGTCATAGACAGCGTCGGGGTCGCTGGCTAGGCTTTGCCACCAGGCCACAGCCTCTTCCCAATCGGATCCTTGAGGGGCAAACTCCCGCCCCCGCAAATACTCAAAGGTCACGGCGTCGGGATTGACATAGCCGCAGCGGGCTCCTCCTTCGATGGACATGTTGCAGAGGGTCATGCGTTCTTCCATGCTCATCGCCTCGACAGTACTGCCGCCGTACTCGTAGGCGTAGCCCACCCCGCCTTTGACCCCCAGCTTGCGGATGATGTGCAGGATCACATCCTTGGCGTAAACCCCCGGCCCCAACGTGCCCTGCACCTCGATGCGACGCACCTTGAGCTTGGACAAGGCCAGAGTTTGGGTGGCCAGCACGTCCCGCACTTGGCTGGTGCCGATGCCAAAGGCAATGGCTCCAAAGGCGCCGTGGGTAGAAGTGTGGCTATCGCCGCAGGCAATGGTCATCCCCGGCTGCGTCAGCCCCAGCTCCGGCGCAATCACATGCACGATCCCCTGCCGGCCGGAGCCGCTGTTGTAGAAGCGGATGCCGTATTGGCGACAGTTGCGCTCTAGCTCCTGGATCATCTCCTCCGCCAAGGGATCCGCAAAAGGTCGCGTCCGGTTGTCTGTAGGGATAATGTGATCTACCGTCGCCACCGTCCGCTCCGGGAAGAGAACTGGCAGATTGCGCTCCCGCAGCATGGCAAAGGCCTGGGGACTGGTGACCTCGTGGATGAGGTGTAGCCCAATGAACAACTGCGTCTGCCCTGAGGGCAAGATCCGCACCGTATGGGCGTCCCAGACTTTGTCAAACAACGTCCTCTCGCTCATCTTCTTCTTGGGCCCGCAGCCAAGCTAATTTTTAGTCTGAACTACAGAGCTTTAATGTTCCACCGGTTATCAGGGCCTGTTGCCTGGCTAGGCTAGCTAGCAATTCTAGGGGGATCGAGAGGGTGGGGATCCGGCTCCAGCAGAATCCCAGTGGGAGCAAACTGGGTTACCCAGAAGTCCACCTCCGGAAAGCGGCGGCGCAGGCTCTCGCAGGCTTGAGCAGCCCCCTCCAGGCCGGCCATGAGCCCAAACACTGTCGGCCCCGAGCCCGACATCAGGGATCCCAACGCCCCTACCTCCAGCAAGGCCTGTCGTAATTTCCCCACGATAGCGTACTCGGCCAAAACTGGCTGCTCCAGGTCGTTGCGCAAACTGCGGGCCAAGGCCAGCAGATCCCGACGCTCCAGAGCAGCGAGGACTTGGGGCAAGGTCGACAGAGAGGCTCCAGCAGAAGGCAAGGAAGCGGCACGGTGAGCGCGAAAGGCTTGATAGGCCCAGGCAGTGGAGATCCCAAGGTGCTTGGGCTTGGCCAACAGCAGGGGGATCCCTTCCCAGTCGGCCAGCGGCTGTAAAACTTCTCCCCGTCCTGTGGCTAGCTGGGTGCCCCCCTGCACGCAAAAGGGAATGTCGGATCCCAAGCGGGCCGCCAAGTGCTGCAGTTCTCTGACCGTCAGGCCCAAGCCCCAGAGCTGGTTCAACCCCACCAGAACTGCCGCTGCATTGGCCGAGCCGCCTGCCAAGCCCGCCGCCACGGGGATCTGCTTCTCGATGTGGATCTCCACCCCCAGATTGGTCTGGCACTCCTTTTGCAGCAGCTCAGCCGCGCGGTAGGCCAGGTTGCGGGCATCTGCCGGCACTTCCGGGTGGTTACAGATTAGGTGGATCCCGTGGGGGCGGCGCTGGAGACGCACGCGATCCGCCAAAGCGATGCTCTGCAGGATCATGGCCACCTCGGAATAGCCGTCGGGGCGGGATCCGAGGATCTCTAGGTAAAGATTGATCTTGGCGCGGGCGACCAGGGTACAGGCTTGCATGGGAAAAAGCGAACAACATTTTCAACTCCCCTCAGCCCGTCCAGAGACTCGCTGGGGAGCTCTTCCAGCTTATCCCTGGCGGTGACCCGAGCTGGGGCCAGGGGGCCAGCTCTTTTTTGCGGCAGCTATCTAGAACTGATAGAGTTTTGGCACCGCTCTACCTCTTCCCCCTCCCATGAGCAAGCCCA
This sequence comes from Synechococcus sp. F70.1, assembly GCF_047502745.1. Classification (NCBI taxonomy): domain Bacteria; kingdom Bacillati; phylum Cyanobacteriota; class Cyanophyceae; order Synechococcales; family Synechococcaceae; genus Synechococcus; species Synechococcus sp. F70.1. Next base: position 80,068 of record NZ_JANSJL010000061.1, on the reverse strand, counting down.
AGGTCGGTATCCTCTACAACGACGCCAAGCCTGCCGCTAAACGCAGCAGCGAAACCCTTTCCCGCTGGTTTCAGGAGCAGGGGTGGGAAGTCTGTGTGGCCCCCAATTGGGGCGGCGTCCTCGGCTACGCCAAGCTTGACAGTCCCGTCTGCTTGACCAAGGTGGACAGCCTGGCCCCCGCCGGCTTTGACGAGAACATGAAGTTTGCCGTAGTGCTGGGGGGAGACGGCACCGTTTTGGCAGCAGCCCGGCAATTGGCTCCCAAAGGGATCCCCTTGCTGGCCGTGAACACTGGCCACTTGGGCTTTCTGACGGAGACCTACCTAACCCACCTAGAAGAGGCGGCCAAGGCAGCCATTGCCGGCGAGTACATTCTGGATCGCCGTAGCATGTTGCTGGTGCAGGCCTACCGCGACAACGAATTGCGCTGGGAAGTGCTTAGCCTCAACGAGATGGTGCTCCACCGCGAGCCTTTGACCAGCATGTGCCACTTTGAAGTCACCATTGGGGAGCACTCCCCTCTAGATGTGGCCGCCGACGGCATCATTTTAGCCACCCCCACAGGTTCCACCGCCTATGCCCTTTCTGCAGGAGGACCGGTCATCACTCCCAGCCTGCCGGTGCTGCAGTTGATCCCTATCTGCCCCCACTCGATGGCCTCACGGGCTCTGGTCTTTCCTGATTCGGAAGAGGTGTGGATCAGCCCCGCTAGCCCTCAGCCGCTGGTTTTGGTAGCGGACGGCAATGCCGGCTGCTACATCCTGCCAGAAGACCAAATTCGCGTCGTCCGCGCCCCCTACTGCACAGACCTGATTCGCCTACGCCGACCGGAGTTCTTCCGGGTCATGCGTGAGAAATTGGGTTGGGGCCTGACCTATGCTTCTAAGCCTACCTCGGTAGAGCTGCCCTAGCTTTCGCTTACTGCCTCTTAAGCTGCAGCTCGCCGCCCAACCACGGCGTAGAAAGGATCCCTGCCCCCTCCGGCCAGAAAGGCAAGCCAACTCAGGGGAGCAGGCCGCTGGATGACTTCGACGATCTCAAACCCCGGCACCGCCTCGAAATAGCGCTTGACCAGCTCCACCCGCTCTGCCTCTGAGCTGTCCCGCCAGGCCTGGATTGCCTTCTGGAAAAACATGCGATTGGAGAAGCTGACAATAAACAGGCCCTGGGGCTTAAGGATGCGATGCACCTCGGCAAACACTTGCTCCGGCTGCTGCAGGTATTGCACCGAAACCGCGTTCAGCACAGCATCAAAAGTGCAGTCCGGGAAAGGCAGGAGTGGGTTTTGGTTGAGGTTCTGGACGAAGAAATGGTTAAGCCGAGGGTTAGCCGCCAGTTCTTCGGCATTCATCCCATGCCCTTCCACATGGGCAAAATCCATCTCCGGCGGCAGATGGGAAACCCAACTGCTCATTAGGTCGAGAATGTGAGTTTGGAGCCGCAAGTAATGGCGGTAGAGATCCGTGAGCTGGCCGATGAAGCCAGCATCTACATGGGTTACGAAGCGGGGGTAGCTGTAGAAGAGGGCATCGTCGCTGGGATCCAACTTGGAGCGCTGCCAATCTTCAAGAACTGCCATGGCCAAAATCTCCAACGTCCTCCGAAAAGGAGCCAGGTAGCAGGACAAAAGGAGAAGTCTGCTTCTTGCCATTGACTTTGAAAGGCACAAGACCAACTCGGCTTCCCCGAGCCAGTCCCAAAGCCCCTCAGGCCAAGCCCTTGCGCAGCACCCCCTGCACCAGCAGCACTGACACCACCACAAACCCCGTCAAGAGCCCCAGGGATCCCGCTAGGGTGAGATTGCCCCAGGGAGCCTGTAGCACCACATCGGCAAAGCTCCAGGTGCTGGTGCGGTAGACGTGGCGAATTGGCTCGATGGCAAAGGTGAGCGGGTTAAGGCTGGCCACCCAGCGCAGCCAGGTGGGCATGAAGCTGAGGGGAGCCAAAGCCGTGCTGGAGAAGATCAAAGGCAAGTTGACCAGAAAGATAAAAGCCAGCAACTGCTGGTGCCCCGGCATGGCAAAGGCTAGGCCCAAGCTCAGGGCAGTGAAGCCCAAGACCAACAGGCCCACGATCAAGGCCACCACCGCCAAGCCCCGCACGTCTGGGATCCCGCCGCCGAGGACGTAGTCTGCCCCCACGATTGCCGCCGTCTGCAGCAGCGCCACGCTGACGATGAACAGGCTAGAGGCCAGCACGATGGAGAAGCGAGAGGTGAGGGGAGCCACCAGCAGTCGGTTTAAAAATCCGAACTCCCGGTCGAAAATCACCGGCACCCCGGCATTCAAAGCCCCGCCAAAGGCCGTAAACACGATCACGCCTGCTCCCAAAAACTGGGTGTAGTTTTGCCCGGCCCCAAAGATGCCAGTAGGGGCATTCTGAAACAAGGCCCCGAACAAAATCAACCAGAGCAGCGGCTGGATGATTCCAACCAGCAGGGTTACAGGGCGACGCTGCAGTTGGATAAACAAGCGGCGGGTGAGGGCAAAAGTTTCCTGCCAAAATTCTGCTGTCAAAAGGGGAATTGGGCTGGATTGAATTGGGGAAGCAGCAGAGGTCATACGAAGGCTCCTGCAAACTTGGTAAGGATTGGGAATCAGGGAAAAACTACTTTTTCTTGCCTAAGTTGGACTCGGCAGCTGCCAGCTCTGCATCCAGGAGGGTTTGCCCGGTTGCCGCCAAATACACGTCGTCCAGGCTGGGGCGAGATTGGGTACTGCTGAAGACCTCCAGCCCGTGGGCCTCAAGGTGGGCGCGGATCTGGCTGAGGGGATCCTCCCCATTCCGCTGCACCACCAAGTTGAGGGCATTGCCCTGGGCGCTGTTGATCACCACCTTTTGGACAAAGGGCAGAGAGGCCAGCAGTTCGGCACCCCGCTGGGCCAGTTCTGGCGGGGCAAACTCCTGCAGCTTGACGGTGATGCGCTCGCCGCCGACACGGGCTTTCAGCTCTTCTGGGGTTCCTTCGGCGATCACCTTGCCGCGGTCGATGATGGCCACCCGGTCAGCCAATAGATCGATCTCTTCCAGGTAATGGCTGCTGAGTACCACCGTGACGCCGGTGTTTCTAAGCTGGCGCAGAAAGTCCCAGATGGCCTGCCGGCTGGGGATATCCAGGCCCACCGTGGGCTCGTCCAAAACCAGCACCTGGGGCTGGTGGAGCAGCCCTGCCGCCAGATCTAGGCGTTTGCGCAGACCGCTGGAGTAGGTGCCGATGCGTTGGTCGGCACGGTCGGCTAGCCCCAGCAATTCAAGGACGGTGGCAATCCGCTCTCGGGCCAAGGACCGCGGCAGGTGGTAGAGGTCGGCCTGCAACTGCAGCAATTCTCGCCCCGTCAGCACCTTATCCAAAGCCACCTCTTGGGCAACAAAGCCCAGCTTTTCGCGTACTGCCCTGGGGTTTTCGTTGACCGGGATCCCGCACACCTCGATCCGGCCCGCGTCAGGGCGCAACAGGGTGCACAGGCAGTGCAGAGTGGTGGTTTTGCCGGCGCCGTTGGGGCCAAGAATGCCGTAGATCTGGCCGGGCTCTACTTGGAAGGAGACATCCGCCACAGCCACCGTGGAGCCGTAGCGCTTCTGGAGGTGTTGAACCAAGACCGCAGGGGTATTTGACATGGGCATCCACCTTTCGCTCCCTCTAGGCTAGCAAGCTGCATAAGAAACCGAGCCTAGGGCTCTCCTCTAGTCCTTGATTCACTGGACAATGAGGACTCGGTCCCGCTGACGCGAGCGCCACTGCGTGGCGTAACGAACTTTCTGCCTTGACGTGGATTAGCTGCGCTAGTAGACTTGCAGGTGCATCTTTATCTGGCAGGCACTTCGCCTAGGCTAAAGTAGGCTCCGTCTTTAGCCTGTGTGCTCGATCAAGAGCAAGGAGCAACTACCTGCAGCAAGGCCTACGGCCCGCTATCGCGATCGCGGGGAAGTCACACCTGCGGAGATCCCTCTGGCGGGGTAGTAGGTGTTAAGCCTACCACTAGCTACGGGTCGTGGAAGCAGGAAGAAAGCCTCAACCTGGATCAAAAGTCCGCTTTTGTCCGGGGTTGTATAAGTCTTTCAGAGCGGTATAGTGGTACAGGCCATTGGGGCAGGTTGCGGGCGGCAAACCCTTGCCAACTGTTGTGGAGATGAGTGCTGAAGCCAAAGCTTGCCTGCCGGCCTGGAAAGACCGAGCGTTCCCCAGAAAGGGGGGATCTGGTGCAGCCTTTGTAGCTTTAGTAGCCTTTGCCCTTGGCCTAGTCGGCTGCGGGGAGGCAACAACTCCGCCTAGCCCGCTAGAAAACGCCTTTTTGCGGGCCGATGACTTTGAAATTACGGGGGGATCCCCAACAGCAGGTGCGGTGGGGCCTTACCTCCAGTTCAACGTGCGGCGGCGGCGGGACAACCAGATCTTAAATCGCCCTTTTAACGTCTATGTGGAGAACGCAGGGCTGGCGGAAGGGCGACCTCCTCTAGTCGATAACCAAAACCGCCCCATCCTGCTCCAGCGCTCAGTGGCCTTTTTGGGCAATGGCCTGGATCTAAACAGGGATGGCCAGCCGGATCCACCTCCCCAGGATCCCCCCAGCCTCGACAGCGGCCCCTTGCTGCCCTACGCGCCCCCCAACACCTGGCAAAGCCGGGCCGTCCTCGCTTACGTCCCTGGCCAGGCCAACATCCCTGGACGTGGCCCCAGTGACCGCTTCGGCTTCTACTTTTCTTCCATCCTGCCCTACAGGGGGCAGCTTCGCTTTCGCATCCGCGACGAGCTGGGCAATGCCCCTGCCCGCCTCTTTGAGATTACTTATCCCCCAGCACCCAGCCGGGTCAATGTCACTGTCACCTTGACCAACGTCAGCGCCAGCGCCCAGGAACCCGTGCTCATTGCCATCTGCAACCAGTTGGGAGCTGCTGCCGTGGTGGGCTTGCGGAGCGGCACCTTTACCGAGCTAGTGGATCTTTTGCCAGCCCCCGGCTTGCCAGTGGAGCCCAGCTTGAGTGAGCCCATCCGCTACGTGGCCGAGGCCTATCAGTTCAACCGAGAGCGAGCTGTTATCCGCGTCTCCCAGAATCCTGAGGATCCCAGCCGGATGAGCGTTCCTCTCTTGGGATCCGAGGGCGCGACTGGGCGGGCCGACCTAACGATGGTGAGCGCTAGTGGGGATCGGCTCACCTGCTTTAACGAGCAGCTCTCTAGTCTGCGAAATATATTTTCCGACTTCTTTAGGTAAAAAAATTGCCACTTGGCAACCAGGCGAACCAAGGCAAGCTGGGGCATTTGCCCTGGTTTTGTTCATAGAAAACCTTTTGGCCTTTCTTTCCCCATCGGCAAAGTCCAGCCTGCCTTGGGTCTGCCCCCTTTTCCTGTAGGATTGATTGCGATATGCTAGTCTTCCATATCTCAAAAGGCGTGGACTGCTCCAAGACGGTTTCTTCACCCTATGAATCCGGCTCCCATCCTGAACGCAAGCTGGCACTTCCAAGAGCGGGATAGCTGTGGCGTCGGGTTTTTGGTAGATCGCCAGGGAAGAGCCAGCCACGAGCTGCTGCAAAAAACCCTCGCTGCCCTTGCCTGCATGGAGCACCGCGGCGGCTGCGGCGGGGACAGCCAAAGTGGGGATGGAGCCGGTATTGCCACAGCTATTCCCTGGAAGCTGCTGCAGGCAGATCTTGAGGCCATTCGAGCTTGGGATCCCAGCCGCAGTGCAGTGGGCATGCTGTTTTTGCCTCAGGATCCCGCTGAGTGCCAGGCAGTGCGCCAGCTCATCGACGACTACTTGGTGACCACGGAGTGGGGGCAGCCCATCTGGCGCCAGGTGCCAGTCAATCCAGACTGCCTAGGGCCGATGGCGCGGCAGACTCTGCCCTCCATCTGGCAGATGCTGCTTACTCACCCCACGCTGGAGGGAGACGAGCTGGAGCGGCAGCTTTACCTCTTGCGGCGGCGCCTGCGGCGACAGGTGGAGAGCCGGTTTGGCGTTCATTCCCTCTACTTTGCCTCCCTCTCCTGCCGGCTGATTGTCTATAAAGGCATGGTGCAGTCAGCCGCGCTGGGCCAGTTTTACCGCGATCTACAAAACCCCCTCTACACCACTGCCTACGCCACCTACCACCGCCGCTTCAGCACCAACACCCTGCCCCGGTGGTCCCTGGCCCAACCCTTCCGCTACCTCTGCCACAACGGCGAGATCAATACCTATCTGGGCAATGTCAACTGGATGGCTGCCCGCGAGTCCTCTTTGGCCCATCCCTTTTGGGGCGAGGCCATTGAGGAGCTCAAACCCGTCATTGACCCCGGCACCAGCGACTCAGCAGGCCTGGATGCGGTCTTCGAGCTCTTGATCGCCTCGGGCTACTCCAGCCAGCAGGCAATGATGGTGCTGATCCCGGAGGCCTACCGCCACCAGCCGGAGTTAGCCAATCGTCCCGAAGTGGCCGACTTCTACGAGTTCTTTGCCGGCCTGCAGGAAGCATGGGATGGACCGGCCATGGTGGTCTTCTGCGATGGCAAAACTATTGGAGCCACGCTGGATCGCAATGGCCTACGCCCGGCCCGCTACGCCCTTAGCCGCGATGGATTGCTGGTGGTCGCCTCGGAAGCGGGGGTGGTTTCCCTGCCGGAAGCCGAGATCCTAGAAAAGGGGCGGCTGGGGCCAGGGCAGATGCTCATGGTGGATCTGCAAAGCGGCCAGCTCTACAAAAACTGGGAGATCAAGACCCAGGTGGCAGCTCAGCACCCCTATGGGGAGTGGTTGAAGACTTACCGCGTTCAGCTTGCTAGACAAGACTTTGAGAGCGCCCCGCAGCTTACCGAGGAGCAACTCCTCCAGCTGCAGACGGCCTGCGGCTACTCCCTGGAAGACGTGGAGATGATCATCGAGGAGATGGCGGCCACAGGCAAAGAGCCGGTTTTCAGCATGGGGGATGATGCGCCGCTGGCGGTGCTCTCCACCCAGCCCCACCCCCTTTATGACTACTTCAAGCAGCGCTTTGCCCAGGTGACCAACCCCCCCATCGATCCCCTGCGGGAAAGCTTGGTGATGTCTTTGGACATGTACCTGGGCTCCAAAGGCAACCTGCTGGAGATCCGGCCCGAGCATGCTCGCCTGCTGCACCTACGCAGCCCCGTGCTCAACGAGGCGGAGCTGGCCGCCCTGCAGCGCACGCCCTTTCCTTGTCGCACGCTGCCGACCCTCTACCCAATCGCCGCCGGGCCAGCAGGAATGGCTGCCCAAGTGCGGGCCCTTTGCCAAGAGGCAGCGCAAGCAGTGCGGGAGGGAGCAGAGATCTTAATCCTCTCGGATCGGGGCCTCAGCGCTGAGCAGGCCTTGATCCCGCCTCTGCTAGCCGTGGGAGCCGTCCACCATCACCTCATCCAGGAGGGGCTGCGCCTACGCGCTTCTCTGGTGGTGGAGACAGCCCAGTGCTGGAGTACCCACCACTTTGCTTGCCTAATTGGCTACGGGGCCAGCGCCGTCTGCCCCTACCTGGCCTACGAGGCGGTGCGCCAGTGGTGGCACAAGCCCAAGACCCAGACCCAGATGGCCAGTGGCAAGCTGCCCCAGGTTTCGGTGGCCGAAGCCCAATTGCGGTACCGGGCAGCCATTGAGGCGGGGTTGCTCAAGATCCTCTCCAAGATGGGCATTTCCCTCCTCTCCAGCTACCACGGGGCCCAGATCTTCGAGGCCATCGGTCTCAGCCAAGAGGTGATCGACCTGGCCTTCCGCGGCACGGTGTCGCAGGTGGGGGGAATGACGCTGGCGGACTTGGCTTGCGAGGGTATGGTAAATCACCAGCGGGCCTTCCCCCAGCTCACCGTGAAAAAGCTGGAGAACTTTGGCTTTATCCAAGCGCGGCCTAAGGGCGAGTACCACATCAACAGCCCAGAAATGGCCAAGCTGCTGCACAGGGCCATCGCCTCTGGGCAGCCCGATCACTACGAGATCTACCGGGCCTATTTGCGCAACCGCCCCCCCACGGCCCTACGGGATCTGCTTGACTTTCGCAGCGACCGGGATCCCATTCCCCTGGAAGAGGTAGAGCCCGTTACAGCTATCTTCAAGCGTTTTACCACGGGGGGGATGTCGCTAGGGGCCCTCAGCCGCGAAGCCCACGAGACCCTAGCCATTGCCATGAACCGCATCGGTGGCAAGTCTAACTCCGGCGAGGGCGGAGAGGACCCAGAGCGCTACCTCCCCATCACCGATGTGACGCCGGAGGGGACCTCGGCGCGGTTCCCTCACCTTAGGGGCTTGCGCATGGGGGACAACGCCAGCTCGGCAGTGAAGCAGGTGGCCTCGGGCCGCTTTGGCGTAACCCCTGAGTACTTGGTCAACGCGCAGCAAATCGAGATTAAGATTGCCCAGGGCGCCAAGCCAGGCGAGGGCGGGCAACTGCCCGGCTCAAAGGTCAGCCCCTACATTGCCAAGCTGCGCCGCTCCAAGCCAGGGGTAACCCTGATCTCGCCGCCGCCCCACCACGACATCTACTCCATCGAGGATCTGGCCCAGTTGATCTTCGACCTCCACCAGGTCAACCCCCAGGCGCAGGTGTCGGTGAAACTGGTAGCGGAGGTGGGCATCGGCACGGTGGCAGCAGGGGTAGCCAAAGCCAATGCCGACATCATCCAGATCTCTGGCCACGAGGGAGGCACAGGGGCTTCCCCTCTCAGCTCCATCAAACACGCAGGCTCACCCTGGGAGCTGGGCTTAGTGGAGGTGCATCACGCCCTCTTGGAAAACGGCCTGCGGCAGCGAGTGATTTTGCGAGTGGATGGCGGCCTGCGCACCGGCTGGGAGGTGGTGATGGCGGCCATGCTGGGAGCAGAGGAGTTTGGCTTTGGAACCGTAGCCATGATTGCCGAGGGGTGCATCATGGCGCGGGTGTGCCACACCAACAACTGCCCGGTGGGGGTGACGAGCCAAAAGGAGGAGCTGCGCAAGCGCTTCCCTGGCACTCCAGATCAGGTAGTAACTTTCTTTACCTTTGTGGCCGAGGAGGTGCGCCAGATCCTAGCCCGCCTAGGCTACCGCTCCCTCAAAGAGGTCATTGGGCGGGTGGATCTGCTCTGCCCCCGCGCCGACGTGGCTTTGGAAAAAACCCAGTCTCTCCAGTTGGACTGTCTGCTGCGAACTCCCCCTGGCTTTGATCCCCACCGTCAGCCCGAGTGGCTAGAGCATGAACCGGTGCACTCCAACGGCCCGGTGCTGGACGAGCAGATCCTGGCCCGGCCTGAGGTGCAAAAGGCTATTGAGACCTGCGGCACAGCCACGTTGGAACTCCCCATCGCGAACACCGACCGCTGTGTGGGCGGGCGCATCGCCGGCACCCTGGCTCGGCGGTATGGGGATGGGGGCTTTGCCCAGCAGGGGGGGCTGTTGGATCTGCGCTTTGTGGGCACAGCCGGCCAGAGCTTTGGGGCCTTTGCCCTGGCGGGCATGCGCCTCACCCTGACGGGAGAAGCCAACGACTACGTGGGCAAGAGCATGTGCGGCGGCGAAATCGTCATCCTAGCTCCCCCAGAAGCCCCACGGGATCCGGCGGAAAACGTGATCCTGGGCAACACCTGCCTGTATGGAGCCACGGGCGGATCCCTGTTTGCCAACGGCCAGGCGGGAGAGCGCTTTGCCGTGCGCAACTCCGGTGCCCAGGCAGTCGTCGAGGGGGCTGGCGACCACTGCTGCGAATACATGACCGGCGGCGTGGTGGTGGTGCTGGGCCGGGTGGGCCGCAACCTGGGGGCAGGCATGACCGGCGGCCTGGCCTACGTGCTAGATGAGGAGGGCAACTTCCCCGCCAAGGTCAACGGCGAGATCGTGCGCATTCAGCGGGTGCAAACCGCAGCAGCGGAAGCGCAACTCAAGGGCCTGGTCCAGGAGCACTACCGCCGCACCCATTCCCCCAAAGCTGAGCGCATCCTCAAGAACTGGGAGCGCTACCTCCCTCTCTTCTGGCAGGTGGTTCCCCCTTCCGAAGAGGGCAGTGAGCTAACGGATCCCGCCCGATCCCAGCCAGCGGCAGTGCAGTCGTAGGAGTTTCAGGGTCTGTTGGTAACACTTCTTATCCCCACGGCAGCTAAGGGAACTGGTAAACTGCGAGGGTGTAGCTGGTTTTTATCTGTTTTAGCTACCTATGAGTTCCAGCCTGGAAGCCGCCAAGATTCAGGCGCGAGTACCCAAGGAGACTATCCTGACACCGCGCTTCTACACCACCGATTTCGAAGCCATTGGCAAGATGAGCCTAGGGGATCGGGAGGCCGACTTCCGAGCCATTCTGGAGGAGTTTCGCGCCGACTACAACCGCCACCACTTTGTCCGCGGCGAGGAGTTTAACCAAGACTGGGAAAGTCGCCTCGATCCGGAGGCGCGTCGGCTGTTTGTGGAGTTTTTGGAGCGCTCCTGCACGGCAGAGTTCTCCGGCTTCCTCCTCTATAAGGAGCTCTCCCGCCGGCTGAAGGAGACTAACCCAATTTTGGCCGAGTGCTTTGCCCTCATGAGCCGGGATGAAGCCCGCCACGCCGGCTTCCTCAACCGGGCCATGGGCGACTTCAACATGGCCTTTGATCTAGGCTTTTTGACCAAGCACAAGTCCTACACCTATTTCGCGCCCCGCTTTATCTTCTACGCCACTTATCTGTCTGAGAAGATTGGCTACTGGCGCTACATCCTCATCTACCGCCACCTAGAGGCCCATCCTGAAAACCGCATCTACCCCATCTTCAATTTCTTCAAGAACTGGTGCCAGGACGAGAACCGGCACGGCGACTTCTTTGCCCTTGTGCTTCTTAGCCAGCCACGGCTGCTCAGGGGATGGGTAGCTGAGCTCTGGTGCCGCTTCTTCCTGCTGTCGGTGTTTGCCACCATGTACCTCAACGACGTGGGCGAGCGCCCGGGTTTCTACCGCCTCCTCGGCCTGGATCCCCATGTCTATGACATGGAGGTGATCTACAAAACCAACCGCGAGGCGGCTAAGGTGTTCCCAGTGGTATTGGATGTGGAAAACCCTGAGTTTGTGCGGCGGCTGCAGAAGTGTATAGCCAACAACGCCAAACTGAGGGAGATTGAACGGGGATCTGGCCCCTTCAAGGGTCTGCGCAAGCTGCCGCTTTACCTCAACAACGCCTACCAGTTCCTGCGGCTGTTCTTACTCAAGCCGCGCAAAGCTGGCTTCTACCTGTGGGAGGAGCCAGAGCCTCGTTTTGAAGGAGCAGCCGTTTCCGCCTAAGCCCTCTTGCCCTAGCTGGATACCCGTACAGCCTTGCTAGGTCAGCCATGAACATTGCTGCTGAGATTACACCGCTCTTTTTGCTGGGAACGCTGGCCTTTTTGGGTTGGGGCTTCTGGCGAGCCCGCCGGCGGGGATCCCTAGCCGTCTGGATGTGGCTGCAGGGATCCCTGCTCCTTTTGCCGTGGGTGATCTTCCTGGGGCTGCTGCTGGTGGGAGTTTACCTTAACTTTGCCGGCTTCTTGCTGCTCTTGCTGGTGTTTACGGGGCTCTACATTGCTGTGGGGCGCAAAACCCGCCAGTTGGCCCAGCAGGAGCTGCAAGCGCGGCGACAGCAGTTGGCTAGTTTAGAGGGGCAACCAGAAGGGGCAGCAGAGGCGTCGACCCAGGCTGCGGCGGAGCCAGCAGGGTTTCTGCGCAAGATCTCCGCCGAGGATTTGCAAGCTATCCAATCCATCTTCAGCCTGGACACCTTTTTTGTTACTGAAACCATCCCCTATGGGGAGGGGGCCATCTTTAAGGGCAACCTCCGCGGGGACGCCGAGGTGGTCGTACCCCTACTGGTGGAAAAGCTCAAAGAGCGCGTGGGCAGCCGCTACCAACTGTTTTTGGTCGAGGATGCCTCGGAAAAGCCGGCGGTGGTGGTTCTGCCGGACGAGATAGTTAACTACCGCGCTTCGAGGGGAGCCCAGATTCTGGCCGCAGGCCTAATGCTAGCTAGCTTTCTGGCCACCCTAGAGGTGGGGGCCAACTTGCTGGGCTTCCGGCTGTTGGAGGCGCCAGGGCGCTGGGTGGAAGCTCTGCCCGTGGCAGCTGGGATCTTTGCCATTTTGCTGGTGCACGAGACCGGACACCGCTGGATGGCCGGCAAGTATGGGGTGCGCCTCAGCCCCGCTTTTGTTATCCCCAGCCTAGGGATTGGCACCCTGGGATCCCTAAACCGGATCCAATCGCCGGTGCCCAACCGCAAGGCCCTCTTCGACATCGCCTTTGCTGGACCAGCAGCGGGCGGCCTCCTTTCCTTGGTGGTGCTGCTGGTTGGCCTGAAGCTCTCGGGCACCGGGGGCGTGTACGTGCCTACGGAGATCTTTCGCAGCTCCATCCTGGTGGGCACCCTGGCGCGGCTGGTGCTGGGATCCCAGCTGCAGGCGGAGCTGGTGCCCATTCACCCCTTCGTGGCCGTGGGCTGGATTGGGCTGGCCATCACCGCCTTGAGCCTGCTGCCTGCTGGCCAGTTGGACGGGGGTCGCATTGTGCAGGCCGTGTATGGGCGTAAGACAGCAGCCCGCGCCACGGTGATTACCCTCATTGCGTTGGCCGTGGCAGCCATCAGCAACGTCTTGGCCCTCTACTGGGCGCTGCTCATTCTCTTTATTGCTCGGGAGCCGGAGCGTCCCCCGCAGGATGAGATTACGGAAACCGACGGCCAGCGGGATGCCTTGGCGCTGCTAGCCCTCTTTTTGATGGTGATGACCCTGCTGCCAATTGCCCCCGCCTTGGCGGGCTTCCTCAACCTCCCTAACGGCTAAATGTCGCTGCCAGGAAAAGGCTTGGGCCCCAGCCGAGAGGACCAAGAAAAGCACCTGCAGGCCCTGCTGGTTCAGGCTGTCCACCATCACCAGCGGGGGCAACTGGAAGAGGCCATCTCCCTCTACCAACAGGTGTTGCAGGCCCGGCCCGCCCACCCGGAAGCGCTGCACCTTTTGGGGGTCTGCCGACAGCAGCAGGGAGTCCTGGAGGAAGCCATTGCCCTGATGCAGCAGGCCTTGGCGCAGCAGCCGTGGTTTCCCGACGCCCACTACAATCTGGCAATTGCCCTCAAGCAGGTAGG
>NZ_JANSJL010000061.1:48669-66932 GCF_047502745.1 Synechococcus sp. F70.1 | reverse complement strand
AGCAGGGGGAGTGGGAGGCGGCGCTGGTGCCGCTGCTGCAGGCTCTGGAGTTGCAGCCGGACTTTACCGATGCTGCCCATATCCTGGCCATCTTGTTGCGCGATTGCGGGCAAGAGGAGGAAGCTGCCAAGCTGTTCTACCAACTCTGGCAAGCGGGTCCAGCCGACTTGGCCGCCGCCCTGGGCTGGTGTGTCAGCCAGTTGCCCCTGCTCTACGACGCCCCGGAACAGATAGCAAGCGCTCGCCAGCGCTACCGCCAGGCCCTAGAAGAGGTCAAGGCCCGCTGGGAGCAACTGCCGCGGGATCCAGAAACCCTAGAGCAAGCGGCTGCCGGCGTCGGCTCTGTCCAGCCTTTCTTTTTGCCCTACCAGGGCCAGAACGACCGCGAGCTGCAGCAACTGTACGGATCCCTAGTGGGGGAGGTCATGGCGGCTCGCTACCCCCAGCCTTCCCTTCCCCGGCAGCGACGTCCTGGGCGGCTTCGGGTAGGCATCGTCTCCGGCCTGTTCCGGGATCACTCGGTTTGGAAGATCCTAACTCGCGGCTGGGTAGAAGCTTTGGATTGCTCCCAAGTGGCCCTCTACGGCTTCCACACCTCTGCCATCCAAGACGAGATCACGCGCTCCCTGCCCTCTCGCTTTGAGCAGTTTGTGGCCGGATCCCGCAGCTTAATGGAGTGGCAGGCAGTCATTCGAGAGGCGCAACTGGACGTGCTCCTCTACCCAGAAGTGGGCATCGACCCGGTCTGCGCTCAACTGGCTGCCCTGCGTTTGGCGCCGGTACAGGCCATGGCCTGGGGCCATCCCCAAACTTCCGGTCTACCAACAATGGATGTCTTCATCAGCAGCGAGCTGATGGAACCGCCGGACGGGGCCAGCCACTACACTGAGCAGCTCCTGCTCCTACCTGGCCTTGGCACCTACTACATCCCCTCGGAGGTTGCACCTGCCTCTGTGGACTGGCAGGCCTGGGGGGTGGATCCCGACAGGGTTCTCTACCTCTGTGCCCAATCCTTGTTCAAATACCTGCCCCAATACGATGAGGTGTTCCCCCGCATTGCCCGGGAGGTGGGGCGGTGTCAATTCCTATTCCTCCAGGGCCGCCTTTCCCAAGGGATCCGCCAGCGCTTTTGGCAACGGCTGCAGCGAGCCTTCCGCGCCTACGGCCTGGCCGCCGAAGACTATGTGCTGCTGCTGCCGGAGCTCTCGCCCGCCGAATATGCTGCCTACAACGCCCTGGGGGATGTTTACCTAGACAGCATCGGCTGGTCTGGCGGCAACACCACCCTGGAAGCCTTGCCCCACGGCCTGCCCATTGTGACCTTGCCGGGATCCCTGATGCGGGGCCGCCATACCTACGCCATCCTGCAGCAAATGGAGCTCCACGAAACCATTGCTTCTAGCCTGGATGAGTACGTTCAGATTGCCGTGCGGCTGGGCTTGGACGACCGCTGGCGTGAGAAAGTGGGCCGGCAGGTAAAAGCCCGCCAGGAACGGGTCTACCGGGATCCCGCCCCCATCCGCGCCCTGGAAGCGTGGCTGCAAACTCTGAAGAGCTAAGGGGGAGTTTACTGGCCGGAGTCCCGACCTTCCAAACGGCAGAGCAGTTGCCGCATCAATAGCTCCCGCTGGCCTAAAGAGAGGTGGGGAGCAACCGCGCTGGAAAAATGGGGCATGGCTAGGGTGACGCGATCCAGCAAGTCGGCACGGCGATGTTGTTGCTGGATGGCCCAGGCCCGCTGCACAAGGTCTGCGGCTGTTTCCAGCTCCAGCCCCGCTTGTTCGGCTAGCCAAGCGGCTAATTGTTCCAGGTCGGGATCAAAGCGCAGCCGGTACATGTAGATTAGCATCCCGATCCCGAGCACTAGGCCTACGGCGCTGGCCACATAGGCAGCCTTAACGGAAGTTCCCGGCAGATAGGCCACCGCCGACACGCGTAAGATTTCATAGGGGATGCGAATCAGGCTGTAGCCGACGACATAGGTCCAGACCCAAGTGCCATCCTTAAGCTTGGGAAAGCGCCAGAACATCCCCATCAAGAGGGCAAACAGAACCAGGTTAAGGAGGCTTTCGTAAAAGAAGATGGGGTGAAAAAACTCAAACTGGCTGTGTTCCGGCTCGCGGGCCTCGGGAGGGATATATATCCGCAAAGGCCAACTGCTGTCAGGAGGAATGGGGGCACCGTAGGCCTCGGAGTTGAAAAAATTGCCCCAGCGCCCAATGGCTTGGCCTAAGATCAAGCCGGGGGTAATCACATCGGCGTACTTCCACCCGTTGATCCCGGTGGCGCGGCAATAGAGGTAAAGGGCAAGCGCCCCCGCCAGGATCCCACCGTGGATGATGATGCCTCCCCGCCAGATGGCAAAGGCCAAGAGGGGATTGTCTTGGAACTCTGACCAATGGGTGAGGACGTAGTAAAGTCGGGCGCCCAGAAACCCCGACACCACTAGCCACAGGGCCAGGGCCTCGACCCGCTCGCTGGCCTTGCCCGGCTCTTTCTCGAGGTGACGGGCCTCTGCTAGGGCTTTGGTCAGGATTAGGCCAACCAACACGGCAATGCCCATCAGCAGGCCGTACCAACGCAAACCTAGCCCGCCCACCAGGGGAGTGCTGGGGGGAAAGCGGAAGACGAATTCCCCGGGCGAGCTAAAAGTAAGGCCTAGCAGCTCAGTACCCCGTAGATTCATCCCCAGCACGCTCTGCACCCCCAATCCCCCAACTTAGTTCCAGCAGTTGGCTTCCACGCCGCGCCAGTAGGACGAATTTTCCGGTCGCGCTCCTAGTCTCGCAACACGTAGCCTACCCCGCGCACCGTCTGGATGAGGCGCTTCTCTCCTGGAGCTTCGATCTTAAGACGCAAGTAGCGAATGTAAACCTCGATGATGTTAGAGTCGCCTGCAAAGTCGTGCCCCCACACATGCTCCAGAATCTGCTGGCGGGTGAGCACCTGGCGGGGATGTTCCATGAGGTAGCGCAACAGCTCGTATTCTTTAGCGGTCAGCTCCACCTGGCGCTCTCCCCGCCTCACCTCCCGCGTCACGGGATCCAGCGTTAGATCCATGAACACCAACTGGCCATGGGGGGATCCCTTGGGGTGCTGCAAATAGATCCGTATCCGCGCCAGTAACTCCTGAAGGCTAAAGGGTTTCACGACATAATCATCCGCCCCAGCCTCCAGCCCTGCCGCCCGAGCTGCCACCTCATCGCTAGCCGTCATTAGCACCACCGGCACGCGGTCGCCCGTCAAGCGCAACTGGCGACAAACCTCCAACCCTGAGATCTCGGGCAACATCCAGTCCAAGAGCACCAGGTCGGGGTTTTGGGTGCGGGCTGCCGCTAGCCCCGCCGTGCCATCGCCGACCACGCTGACTCGGTACCCTTCATAGGTCAGCCCAGTTTCCAGAAAACGGGCCAACTTGGCCTCATCTTCGATCACCAGAATGTGGGCAGAGGAGGATTCCGGCTCGGGCATATTCTCTCCAGAAGAGGCGGGAAATCGGCTCCCTGCCCACCAGCATACCTTAGCCGTAGGGATTGACAGGCGGGGTAACGTGAAGCCTGCGCCAGCTACGTGTCCCACAAGCGGCTGCTGCCTGAAGGAGAGATTTGCTGCAGCTACAGGATCTCCCAGCTATCCCCGAAACCGAGGGTGGCGAACACTTAGATTAACCCCCACTCCTCCTACGCTCGGCTGATGACGAGTAGGTGCGCCCGCGCCAAGAGCGGGGCCGGCTGAGGGCCGACAGGATCACTCGCAGGACGGCCAAGGGATCCGCCAGCGGCGAAGCCCAAAACGTCCAGGGGGGATCTTGGTAGGAGCCGCGAATGCCCACAAGGACTCCCAGTCGCAAGGCAACTAGGCCCAGGTTAAGACCCAGCAGCACCTGCTCCGTTAGGGAAAAAGGGAACCCCAGCCCGGCCTTGAGCCCCAGCCCCCCAACCGCTAAGACTGGGATCCCCTGGGTAAGCACCAGTAGGGCGATATCCCCCCACAGTTGGGCTGCAGGAGTGGCATCTTTCAAGTCCAGGGATCGGCCCCACTCCCGCCAAGTTTCGGCCAAAGAAGTGTACATGCGCACCTTGAGCAGGTGCCGACCGTTGCAGAAAGCGACCTTAAAGCCGGCTGCCGCAATCTGCCGCACCAGGGTGACATCGTCGCAGAAGGAGGCCCGCGCCAGCGTGTAGCCGTTCATGGCTTCTAGCACCGAGCGGCGCACCAACATGCACTGCCCATTGGCCATCGTCCGCTCTGGCAGGGTAGCAGTGTCCCCTGGCGCTCCATAGCGGTAAATTAGGGTTGCCAAAAGAGCTGGTTGGAGCCAGCCTTCCCCCCAGTGCTGCAGGATAAACTGCGGCGCCAGGGTGAGGAGATCCAGCCCTTTGGCCTGGGCAGTTTCCAGCAAGCGCTCCACCAAGCCCGGCTGGGGGCGGGTATCGGCATCAATGCCCAAGATCCACTCAGAAGCGGGATCCGCCTGGAGAAAGCCGTAGTGCAACGCCCAGGGACGACCCACCCAGCCGCTGGGCAGGGGATCGTCGGTCAAGAGGCGAAAGCGGGGATCCCGCTTGGCCATCTGCAGCACTTTTTCGCGGGTGCCATCCTGGGAGCAGCTATCCACCACCAGCACCTCGCGCACGACCGCTCCCTGGCGGTGCAGCCCTTCTAGGCAGGGATCCAGGCGCTCGGCTTCGTTGAGGGTAGGCAGCAAGACGCTGACCAAGCCCGGCGGAAAAGGGATCCCCGGTTGACCAGGAGGGAGAGGAGAAGGACGCCACAGAGAGGGCAGCAGCCGGGCCAGCAACACCGCCGCCATCGGCAGCTGTAGGGCCAACAAACCCAAGGCAGCCGCATCCTCCATCGGGATCGCGTGCGTATCCATTAGGGCTACCTTCCTACCTCCTAAAAGTTGCCCAGCAAGGCCCAAGCCGGTGGCTTTGGTCCAGAATCAAGGTGACCCTTGCCCTCGGCTTTTTCTTTTTTAGCCCTTTGTGGACGTTTCCACTCAGCTTAGCCCCGGGGGATCCCTTGTCGCCCTTGTCAAGCTTCCTGCAGGACAGCTGGAGCGTGCTTTGGTGCAGAAAGAGCTGAGTCAGATTCTCGCCAAGAAACCCAAGCACCTCTTGCTGGATCTGAGCCAGGTCACGCGGATCGACAGCAGGGGGGTTTCGGCTTTGGTGTGGGCAAGACGCGCCTGCGCCGTCGCCGACTGTCATCTCAAGCTCTGCGGCCTAGGAGAACAAGCCAAGCTGGTTCTCAAGGTTACCCGTCTGGACTCTCTCTTCGAGACTTATCCGTCGGTGGAAGTGGCTCTCAAGAATCTCTCCGACGCCTATAAGGGGGACGGCTAGTTGCAAGTTCTGCTACCTACATCCTCAGGCAGCAGTCCCCTGACTCTCTACAGCCTAAGGCTGGTTTCTTTGGGCATAGAGCTTGGCCTGTTGCCGGATTTCCTCCCGCACCTTGGGCGGGGCCAGGCGGGCTGCTTGCTCAAATAGCTCAGGGGCTTTTGCCCGTAGGTTTTCGTCAGTGGCGGAGCTAAGGGCCATCGCCTTGCCTAGGATGGGGGCATAGGCACTGGGATCCTCCGCAATTAACTGGTCGTAAAGAGCTATGGCTTTTTCGGTCTGATTGTTGCGGGCATAGACAAAGGCCAAGCGCAGGCGGACGTCGCTATCTTCCGGGACTTCCTTCAGATAGTTCTCCAGCAGGCCAACAGCTTCAGAAGTGCGGCCCAAAGCTAGTTGAACCTCAGCCAGCTCCTGGAGGACTTGGCTATCTTTGGGATCCTTTTTGTAGAGAACTTGAAGTTGCTCCAGCGCCCCTTCCAGATCTCCTGTATCCCGCTGAATTTGAGCCAAAAAGGCTCGCAGTTGCCGATTTTCCGGCTCCAGTTCCACTAGCTTCTTCAGCGGCTCGATTGCCCCTTGCGGCTCGTTAAGCTGCAGTTGCGTGTCGACCAGTCCCCGCAGGGCAATGGGGTTGTCCGGCTCCCGTTCCAGCACGGCGCGATAGCCATCCGCCTGGGCCCGCAGTTGTTCGGTAACCAAGCTAGCGGTGTCCTGGGAGTCCGAAGGCCCTAGTGCCTGGAGGATAGGACCAAAGGAGAAGCCCAGGAACATCGCTAGGCCAACCACTGCCATCAGGGCTTCTAGGAATTTGCGGAGGGGCGATTTGTCAGGTTTGGACTGAGGCATGAAGGAGCTCGCACAAAATCTCTCTGTACTCTATCACTCGCTCCTCTGGAAGCCCAGCAGCCTCTTGGTTAACTAGGAACTCACTTTGCCCTCCATGAAAGGCAGCTCCCCTAACTTTGAACCTGCTGGAGCTGCTGCACCTGGGCCTGCAGGTAAGGGATCCCCACCCGGTGGCAGTAGTCGCCAAAGCGCTCTTGGGGCTGGCGCTCCTGCTTGTAGATCTGCAGGAGAATCCGCATCAGGGGCACAATTTGGCTAACATGCACCCGATCCTGAAACGGCTGAGCCAAGCGATCCCCTCGCGGGCTAGCCCCCAGCCAGATTTGGTAGTAGCCATCGGGGGCGGATCCCACCAATCCCAGCTCCGCTAAGTAGGGGCGGGCACAGCCGTTGGGGCAGCCGGTCATGCGCACCAAAAAGGGCGAGTCCTGCAGCCCCAGCTCCTGCACCACCTGATCCAACTGGCGAATCAAGCTGGGCAGGGCCCGCTCCGACTCGGTGATGGCTAGGCTGCAAGTGGGAAGCGCCGGACAGGCCATGGAAAGCCTCACCAGCTCTGGGATCTCCTCCTTGGAGGGGACTCCGTGGGACTTGAGGATCTGGTTAATGGCCTCTCGCTGGTGCTCCTCGATGTCGATGAGGATCACGTCCTGCGTGGGGGTAAGCCGCAGGTGGAGAGCAAATTCCTCCACAATCTTGCGCAGTGCCGTTTTGAGCTGCCGCTCCGGCGTATCTTGGATGCGGCCATTTTCAATAGAGATGCCCAAAAACCAACGGCCATCCCCCTGCTCGTGCCAGCCTAGGTAGTCGTCGCTGTTGGGGACAAACTTAGGCATGCGCCGGAAGGGCAATAGCTTCTCCCCCAAGTACTGCTCGACCACGCGGCGAAACTTGCGGATCCCCCAGTCGCGCACAAGATACTTCAGCCGCGCCTGCTTGCGGTCGTAGCGGTTGCCGTGATCCCGCTGCACGGCCAAGACCGCCTGGCAAACCCGATACACCGTCTCCGGCGGGGCAAAGCAGAGTTTCTGGGCCAAAAGGGGCTCCGTCTCTTCCTTGCCATGGGTGCGCCCCATCCCTCCGCCCACCACGATGTTGAAGCCCTTGAGGTTGCCCTTGCGGTCGGTGAGCACAATTAGGCCCAGATCCTGGGCGTAGATATCGACCGTGTTCTCTCCAGCCACGGTGATGGCGGTCTTGAACTTGCGGGGCAAGTAGACTGGGCCATACAGAGGCTCCGGCCCTTCCAGCCTTACCCCATTGCCGACAAACTGCTCGGCTTCCCGGACTTCCGGATCCACCGGCGGGATGGGAACTGGCTCCCCATCTACCCAGATCTCATAGTAGGCAGAGGTCTTCGGCGCCAGGAGATCTGCCAGTTTGCGCGCATACTCCTGGGCATAGCGGTAGGCAGGCCGGTTCTTGTAGGGGGCAGCCGGCGCCGTGATGTTGCGGTTGACATCTCCACAGGCAGCCAGGGTGGATCCCATCTGCCGAATAATGCTGGCCACTGTGGCCTTGAGATTTTTCTTCAGGATCCCGTGTAATTGCAAGGTTTGTCGGGTGGTGGCGCGCAAGGTGCCGTTGCCGTACTCATCGGCCAGCCGATCCAGGGTCAAATAGAGCTGTGGCGGCACATGCCCCCCCGGAATGCGGGTGCGCAGCATCATCTGGTAGGCCCGCTCCAGTCCCTCCTGCTTTCGCTGCTGCCGCAGATCCCGGTCGTCCTGCTGGTAGACACCGTGGAACTTGAGCACCTGCACCGCCGCTTCGCTGAAGTGGGTGGTGTCTTGGGCCAACTCCTGCTGCAAGGGATCCCGCAGAAAGTTGCTTTCAGCCTTGATGTGCTCTACTTTGGAGCGCTTGGCTTCGGAGGTGGCAGAGGAGGTCATCTAATTCCCCAGTAATCCGGTCGGAATACCTGTGAAACAGGGTATCACCTCTTGCCAGCAACGTCCAGTTTGGCTTCTTTACAGCCTGCTGTAGCGCTTGCAGCCGGCCCCAAAGCTCTAGCCGGCCAGCCCCAAGCGGGCGCTGTAGTCTGCCGCCGACCAGAGTTTCCAGGCAGAGTTGCCCTGCAGCTCCAAGACAAGGTCGTGGTAGGCCAGGAGGGTGGGGCGGTGGCCGACACTGACGTAGGTGGTGTTGAGGCGTTGCAGTTGCAGGTAGAGCAGTTTTTCGTTGGCCACATCCAGGGCGCTGGTGGCCTCGTCCAAAATGGCGTAGCGGGGCCGTGTAATTAAGATGCGGGCAAAGGCCAGGCGCTGCTGTTCGCCCAAAGAGAGAGTGCTGGCCCAATCTTTCTCCACGTCGAAGCCGCCCACCCGCTCCGGCAAATCAGCGAGGTTAACTTGGGCCAAGATCTGCAGGAGCTCCTCGTCGGTCAGATCCCGGCGACGGCCTGGATAGAGGAGTTGATCCCGCAGGGATCCCAGGAGCATGTAGGGCTTCTGGGGCAAGAAGAGCATTTCGCTGGTGTCGGGACGGGCGATGGATCCCTGGCCGTTGCTCCACAGGCCGGCAATAGCCCGCAGCAGGGAGCTCTTGCCGCTGCCGCTGACCCCTACAATCAATAGCCGTTGGCCTGCCTCCAAACTTAGGGACAGATCCCGAACCAAGATTCGTTCCGAATTGGGCGTAAGCAAAGTAACATGCTGCAGCGCCAGGTGGGGGGCAATGCGGGTTTGGATGGCGCTTTCTCGAGGACGCAGCTGGCGCAGGGCCGGATCCTCCAAAGCTTCGTAAAAGGATCCCAAGCGGTTGATCCCGGCGGCAAAGCTGGAGATGCTTTGGATCTGGTTGGCCACAATCGAAAGGGCGCTCAGCACCTGGCTAAAGGCAATGGTGGCCTGGGTGATGGTGCCAAAATCCCGCACGCCGCTAAAGTAAAGAGGGGCCACAATCACATAGGGAACGATGCGGGTAAAGTAGTTATAGGCGTACTGAAAGATATCGATAATTGCTTGCCAAATGATCAACAAATTAAAGTTGCGCAAGGCAGCAGCAAAGCGATTCAGGATCTGTCTTAGCTCTAGGTTTTCGCCCTGGTAAAAGGCAATGGACTCGGCGTTGTCTCGCACGTGTACTAGGCTGTAGCGAAAGTCGGCCTCGTAGCGCAGTTGATCGAAGTTAATTTTAATCAGCCTGCGACCGGCCAGAACGGCAATGCCAGTGCCGATGGTAGCATAGATAACCAATCCTATCGCCAGCACGCGGGAAATGCTATAGAGAATGCCAGTGAAGGCGTAGAGAGTGAGGATTGAGTCGAGAATATCCAACAAAAAAGAAAGGGTGGTGCCAGTAAAGGAGCGAACGTCTTCTGAAATGCGCTGGTCAGGGTTGTCGATTTCGGTGTTGGCAGCGTTGGAATCCAGCTCGTAGTAGGCCCGCCGGTCAAAGTAGCGATCCAGGAAGTAGTCGGTTAGCCATTCCCGCCAAAACAGGCCCAGCTTTAGCCGCGTGTAGCGGTAGATCACCAAGATGGGAATGGCTGAGATAATCAACACCCCGTAGATGATCAAAAACTGCCAGAAGGTGCTCTCTTCCTTTTGCTGCAGGGCAGTGTCGATAAAACGAAAGATAAAGCTAATCATTACATTGAGCCGGTTTACCGTTAGAGATAGAAACAGCAAAAAGGTAAGGAGCACCCATTGCAACCAGCGCCGATGGATCTGCCTCCATACCACCCCAAACGCCAGGCTGCTTAGGGCCAAGCTGGCTGCTGCCACCCATAGCACTGGCGAGGCTAGGTTTCTCTCTGTTTGCTCGACCAAGCCTGCTGCTAGGGTTCGGAAGAACTCTGGAAAAAGGGCCTTTCCAACCAGGGTTACCCCAATCTCGACAAAGAACATGAGGGCAACCACAAACACCATAGATGCTGCTAGCAGGCCAAAGAAAATCCAGCCTCCATAGCGCACCCTCGGGTAAAAATATGGCTGAGCTACGGTGATAAAGCGGTCCCAAAGTTTGCGGTCGAAGTTAAACTGATAGGTTTGGGAGTCCATGTTGGCAGCCGTCGGCAAGAGCGTGGGAGCCTTACAACATCTTCCAGGCTAGCAGGCCAGGGATCCCCATCTCTGTTCAGCAGGAGCAACTTCTCTAGCTGGCAAGTCCGACTGGCTAGGCGGGATCCCCTTGCAGCCGCTTTTGCCATGCCGCGTGAGCCGCTAGCCACACCGTCTGCACCGGCACGCGGAACTCTTGGGCGCGGGCCACACAGTCGCGAAACTCCGGCTGGGCGTTGACGATGCGGCCGTGGTGGCAGGCCACCTTGACGTCCACCAGGCCGTAGGGAGTTTCCACCCGCTCGATCCGCCGCTCCAGGACGGTGCGCTGCTGCAGAGAGTGGCGAATGCCCAGGGTGGTGGTTTCCCGGAAGAGGAGATCCTGGAACTCCGGCACGCGATCCGGCGGGCAGATGACCGTCAGTAATACCCCTGGTCGTCCCTGCTTCATGGTGATGGGCTGGGTAAACACGTCCCAGGCACCGAGGGCCAGCAACTGCTCACAGGTGTAGGCAATCACTTGAGGGTTGAGATCGTCAATCTGGGTTTGTAAGACCGAGACAATCTCGGTCGGCTCATGCCCCTGCGATTGACCAATCCAAAGGCGAAAGATGTTGGGAATGGGCAGCTCACGGCTGCCAGCCCCCCGCCCCACTTTTTCCAGCCGCAGCGGTGGACAAGGCCCAAACTCTTCTGCCAGCGCCACTGCCAAGGCTGCCCCGGTGGGGGTAACCAGCTCGGCTTCCACGCCGTTGCTGAACACTGGCACACGCCCCATTTCCCACAGCTCAATCACCGCCGGCACGGGCACCGCTAGCTGGCCGTGTTCGGTGCTGACCCAGCCGCCGCCAATGGGGTGGGGAGAAGAGATCACCTGCTCCACCTGCAGCCAATCGAGACCAACACAGGTGCCGACGATATCCACCAGGGCATCGACAGCCCCCACCTCGTGGAAATGCACTTTTTCCAGGGGAACCTGATGAACTTTTGCCTCTGCCTGGGCCAGCTTCTCGAAAACCTTGAGGCTGCGGACCTTGACCGCAGGGGCCAAGCGGGATCTGGCAATCAAAGCCTGGATCTCCAACCAGGAACGGGGGGGCGGGGATCCGTCCAGCACCTCCACCACCGCCTGCAGGGCAGGCTGCCCACAGCGCTGCACGCGACTCACCTGCAGGTTGTATTCCCCCCCGATGCCCAAGGCCTGGAGCTGCTGGTTGAGATACTCCAGGGGCACCCCGCAATCCAGCAGCGCCCCCAGGCACATGTCGCCGGCAATGCCCGCTGCGCAGTCAAAGTAAGCTACTTTCATACCAGCATGATAAGAACTTGCGGAAGAAGTTGAGCGCTTTGAAGCGTCCTGAGGCAGCAAAAGCCAAGAGGGGATCCCAGATGCGGATCCCCCTGGGGATCCTGCTGGCGGCGACGCTGCTGCTGTGGGGTCTGTGGGGATCGGCGGCGAACGGCCAGACTCGCCTCAACTTCAACAACGCCGATCTGCGAGGGCAGGATCTGTCGGGTCAGGATTGGCGAGGCAGCAGCTTTGTCAGCGCCAACCTGCAGGGTGCCGACCTGCACGGGGCTAACCTCACCGGCGTGGTCTTCACCAAGGCCAATCTGGCGGGGGCCAACCTGGCTGGGGCGGATCTGAGCAACAGCCTGCTGGATCTGGCCAACCTAGCGGGTGCTGACCTCCGAGGGGCCAACCTTAGGGGAGCAATCGCCGCGCGGGCCGTTTGGGAAGGGGCCCAGATTGCCGGCGCCGACTTCAGCGAGGCCTATGTGGATCGGGCGGCCCTACGCCAGTTGTGCCAGCGAGCGGAGGGATCCCATCCCGTAACCGGAGTTTCCACTCGCGCAAGTCTCGGCTGTCCTTGAAAGCTGGCAAAGGTGAAGAAAACAGGATCCCTAGAACCGGCCGCTCGGATCGACCTCTAGATTGGGTGAGGTGTTGATGGTGCCCCAACCATGAGCAAGCCCAGCTTTGCGGTGATTGGCCTGGGAGTGATGGGGGAAAACCTAGCCCTCAACGTCGAACGCAACGGCTTTCCAGTTGTTGTCTACAACCGCACCCGCTCCAAAACCGAGCAGTTCATCCAAGGGCGAGCCCAGGGCAAACAGATTACCCCCGCCTACAGCCTGCCGGAGTTGGTGCAACAAATGGAGCGGCCCCGCAGAATCTTGATCATGGTCAAGGCAGGCCCAGCGGTGGATGCCCTCATCGACGAGCTCAAGCCGCTGCTGGAGCCGGGCGACATCCTCATCGATGGCGGCAACTCTCTCTACAGCGACACCGACCGGCGCGCCGTGGCCCTGGAGCCTACTGGGATCCACTTTGTCGGCATGGGGGTGAGCGGCGGGGAAGAAGGCGCCCTCAACGGCCCTAGCCTCATGCCTGGCGGCAGTCTGGAAGCCTACCACTTACTGGAGCCCATCCTCACCAAAATTGCCGCCCAAGGGCCGGACGGCCCCTGTGTCACCTACCTGGGGCCCAAAGGGGGCGGGCACTACGTGAAGATGGTGCACAACGGCATCGAATACGGCGACATGCAACTCATTGCCGAGGTCTACGACCTCATGCGCAGGGGGCTGAAGCTTTCGGCACCCCAGATGCAGGAGATCTTCCAAGCCTGGAACGAGACGGAGCTGGAGTCGTTTCTGATTGAGATTACCGCCAAGATCTTGGGGACGCTGGATGCGGAGACGGGCAGGCCGCTGGTGGATCTCATTTTGGACAAGGCAGGCCAGAAGGGCACGGGCCTGTGGACGGTCAAGGACGCCCTGGATTTGGGGGTGCCAGTGCCCACCATCGAGGCGGCAGTGCAGGCCCGCATCCTCTCGTCGATGAAGGAAGAGCGGGTGTCTGCCTCCAAGCAGTTGCAAGGGCCAGGAACCACCTTTGAAGGGGATCCCGAGCGCTTCCTTCAGGATCTGCGCGCCGCTCTCTATTGTTCCAAGATCTGCTCCTATGCCCAGGGGATGGCGCTGCTCCGGCAAGCCACTGTTGCCCACGGCTACATCTACACCTTGAGCGAGATCCCTCGCATCTGGAAGGGGGGCTGCATTATCCGCGCCCGCCTCCTGGGCAAAATCCAGGCAGCCTACCAGCGGGATCCGGAGCTGGTCAACCTGCTTCTGGATGAGGAGTTCAAGCAGGCCATCCAGGAACGGCAGGGAGCCTGGCGGCGGGTGGTGGCCACCGCAGCAGCTTTGGGGATCCCGATCCCGGCCATCAGCGCCTCCCTGGCCTACTACGACAGCTACCGCACTGCCGAGCTGCCCCAAAACCTCACCCAGGCCCAGCGGGATTTCTTCGGCGCCCACACCTTTGAGCGCATCGACAGGCCCGGGGTTTTCCACCACGCCTGGACCGCCTAGAGGGAAGCCCCACCTAGACCCAGGGGTGTCTGCTTAACCGTAAAGCCCCGCACTTCCGTATGGAAAGGATCTCCTTCTTGGGGGAAATCCTTGCGGAAGTGGGCTCCGCGGCTTTCCTCTCGCAACAGAGCCCCTTGCGCCACCAGGCGGGCAAGCAGCAACAAACTCCCGGCCTCGACCTCTTCCCGGCTGGCCCAGGGCTTCTCCTCCAGGGGTAGGGCCTCTGCAAAAGCCAGAAAAGTCCGCAACTGCTCTCCCTCCCGCACCACGCCCAGGGCTTCTCCCACCTGCTGCCTGAGCTTGGGAAGCAGAGAGGGCGGCGCCGTCAGCACTGGTAGAGCCTGCACCTGCCGCGGTGGATCCTGGAGGTCCCGTAGGGCGACTAGGGCAGCCCGCTTGCCCATGACCAGCCCCTCCAGAAGGCTGTTGGAAGCCAAACGGTTTGCCCCGTGCAGGCCTGTAGAAGCCACTTCCCCCGCCGCGTAGAGGCCCGGCAGGCCCGTGCAGCCAAAAGCATCCGTTCGCACGCCGCCCATGACATAGTGGGCAGCGGGAGCAACCGGCAGGGGCTCTCTTTTGGGATCCAGCCCCAAAGCGCGGGCAGAGGCAACAACGGTAGGAAAGCGCTCTTCCAGATGGGGCACAGCTTGGAGGTCCAGGTAAACTCCCCCCGTCCGCTGCTGCTCCCAGAACACTGCCTGGGCCACCACATCCCGCGGCGCTAGATCCCCCAGCTCCGCATAGCGAGGCATAAAGCGCTCCCTCCAGGCGTTGAGCAGCACGGCCCCTGCCCCTCGGGCGGCTTCACTGACCAGGGCTCCATTGGGCAAAACGGTGGGGTGAAACTGCACAAACTCGAGATCCCTGAGAATGGCCCCTGCTCGCCAGGCCAGGGCCATGCCATCGCCAGTAGCTCCCGGCGGAGCTGTGGAGAGGGGGAAGAGGCTGCCAAACCCGCCTGTAGCCAGGAGAACCGCCCCCGCCCTCACCTGAAGGAAGCCCTCTGGACCAAGGAGCAGGGCTCCTCCCACTCTCTCCCCTGCCATCAAAAGGCTGAGGGCTGTGTAGCCCTCTAAAGGCGGCTTGCTCAGGCAAGCCAGCAGGCCTCTGAGAAGCCATAGCCCACTCCGATCCCCTCCCAGATGGCGTACCCGCGCCCGCGAATGGCCCCCTTCCCGCACTGGCTCAGGGTGGAAGGGGAGCCCCCAGGACAAAAGCTTCTCTAGGTGAAAGGGCGCTTCCTCCAGAATGGAGCGGGCCACTTCGGTCTCCACCAGGCCCCGGCCTGCCTGCAGGGTGTCCTGGAGGTGGGCCTCCACATCTGCCGCATCCAGCGGAAAAGCCACCCCCCCCTGCGCCCAAGGGGTGGATCCCGAGGGGAGGGGATCCTTGCTCACCACCAGGGCTCTGGCCCCCTCCGCTTCCGCCCACAGGGCTGCATAGACCCCTGCCACCCCTGCTCCCAGGATCAGGAGGTCTGTTTCCGCTGAGAAAGGCGTGGACACCACTGGACAAAACCGCCCCTCGACCGGGGCGCCCCCCTTCTAGGCTCCCGCCGGCACCGACAGCATGGCCAGGAGGGACTTGCGGGCTTTTTCGGCCACCGCCTCTGGCACTTGGATTACGTGGCGCATCTCCAGCAGGGAGCGGTAGACCTTTTCCAGGGTAATTTTTTTCATGTACTCGCAGACGGCGTCTGCTTTGACAGGGATAAACCTCTTGTTGGGGGCCTCTTTTTGCAGCCGGTGGAGAATGCCCACTTCGGTGGCGACCACAAACTCGCGGCTGGCCGAAGTTTTGGCATAACGCACCATCCCCTCGGTAGAAAGGAGCTTGGCGTCCGGCTTGAGAAATAGACAACTGGAGCCACAACTGCACTCGGGGTGGATGAGGAACTCCGCCTCTGGGTGCCTCTCTGCCATTGCCTTGAGGTGCTCCTCACGGATGCCGACATGAACGTGGCACTCGCCGGGGAACAGGTCCAGCTCCCTCCCCGTTGCCTGGGCTACATAGGCCCCCAGGAACATGTCCGGCACAAAAAAGATAGGGCGATCTGGCGGCAGGCTAGCCACCACTTGAACGGCGTTGGCGCTGGTTACGCAGACATCGGCTAGGGCCTTGATCTCGGCAGCGGTGTTGACGTAGGCAACCACCAGGCCTTCTGGGTTGGCCTCTTTCCAGCGCTGCACATCCTCCGGGCGGATGCTGTCAGCTAGGGAGCAGCCAGCCTCCAGATCCGGCAGCAGCACCGTCTTTTCCGGGTTGAGGATGGCTGCCGTTTCGGCCATGAAGTGGACGCCCGCAAAGACGATGACCTGGGCGTTCGTTTTCTGCGCCTCACGGGCCAGGCCCAGCGAGTCTCCCACAAAGTCCGCCACCTCTTGCACCTCGGGGAGTTGGTAGGAGTGGGCTAGGATAACCGCCTGCCTTTCTCGCTTGAGCCGAGCTATTTCCTGCACGAGGGTTGCTTCTGTCATCCTATCTAGGCCGGCCATCGAGTACAGATCCTGCCTTTGCCAGGCTGCCTGCCAAAAAATCCGAGACAAGGCGTTCCCAGCAGCCGGGCTTGGGCTATTCATCTAGGCTAGCATCAGAAGCAGCCCCCGCCAGGGCAGACCTTAGGGCCGCACTACTAGCAAAGAGAGATCCAAGGCTTTGGCCGAGTGAGTCAGGGCCCCCACACTGATGTAATCCACGCCTGCCTCAGCCGCTTGCCGGGCGCGCTCTAGGTTCATGTTGCCGCTGACCTCTAGGGGAACTTTCCCCCCCACTCGTTGAACGGCAGCCCGGATCTGCTCCAAGGGGAAGTTGTCGAGGAGGATCAGATCGGCGCCTGCTGCCAAAGCCTCCTCCAGCTCTTGGAGGTTGCGCACCTCAACCTCGACCTTGAGGTGGTGGGGGGCACCTGCTTTGGCCCGCTGGATGGCTGCCGAGATGCCGCCTGCGCCGCGGATGTGGTTTTCCTTGATCAAGATGCCGTCGAAGAGGCCAAAGCGGTGGTTTTTGCCGCCCCCGACTCGAACGGCGTATTTCTCCAGGGCGCGCAAGCCAGGGGTGGTCTTGCGGGTGTCCAAAAGCTGGGCTGAGGTTCCCCGCAGCGCCTCTACGTAGGTGCGGGTGAGGGTGGCAATGCCGGAAAGCCTTTGGAGAAGGTTTAGCGCCAGCCTTTCTGCTGCCAGAATGCCCCGCAGGGATCCCTTGAGCTGGACTACCTCCTGGCCAGCAACCACAGAGGCTCCTTCCTCTACCTTGGGGGCGAACTGCACCTGGGGATCCACTAGCCGGAAAACCCGCTTGGCAATCTCCAAACCCGCTAGGATCCCTGGCTCCTTTGCCAGGATCACTGCCTCGCCCTCCACGCCAGGGGGCAGGGTCAGCTCACTGGTGAGATCGCCGTGGCCGAGATCTTCCCATAGCCAGGCGCACAGGGTCTCCTCTGGGATGTAGAATGCTTGCATCATCTTCTGCAGAAGTGAGTTGCTTATTTGCTTATGGTTTGCTTATGGCCTCGGCTGGATCCCCTAAGTCCAATAGTGGCACTTTCAGCCGTCGTCAGTTGCTCAAAGCAGGAGCTGCCGCGCTAGGAGGCAGTTTGCTGGCCGCAGCAGGTGCTCAAGCGCAGCGGCGAACTTCCCCCACCCTCATCGTGGCGCAGAGATCCAAGCTCGACCGAGTTTCCTATGCTACCAACTGGTATGCCCAAGCGGAGCATGGCGGCTTCTATCAGGCGGTGGCCACAGGCATTTACCGCGAGTACGGGCTAGACGTCACCATCAAGATGGGCAGCCCCCAGGTCAACATCACCCAGATTTTGGCCGGTGGAGCTGCTGACTTTGCCATGGGGGGAAGCGCGGGAGTCATCAACGCTGTGCGGGAGGGGATCCCGCTCATCTGCGTGGCGGCTATTTTCCAAAAAGACCCGCAGGTTCTCCTGGCCCATCCCGGCACCAAGCGCCTGGAGGAGCTCAAGGGCCGACCCATTTTCGTGTCCAAGGGGGCCTTTACCACCTACTGGCCCTTCCTGAAAGCCAAGTACGGCTTTACTGACGACCAAACCCGCCCCTACAACTTCAACCCTGGCCCCTTCTTGGCCGATCCCAGCTCTGCCCAGCAGGGGTACCTCACCTCTGAGCCTTTTGCCATCGAAAAACAAGGAGGGTTTAAGCCAGTCGTTTTTCTCCTGGCCGACTACGGCTACAACCCCTATGCCACCACCATCGAGACGCGGCGCCAACTGGTGGCAACCAAACCTGACTTGGTGCAGCGATTTGTCGATGCCTCCATCAAGGGCTGGTACAGCTTTCTCGAGGATCCTCGCCCCGCCTATCGCCTCATCAAGCGGGATAACCCAGAGATGACCGATGAGCAGTTGGCCTACAGCTTTGAGAAGTTGAAAGAGTACGGCATCATTTTGTCTGGCGACGCCCTGGAAAAGGGCATTGGCGCCATGACCCACGAACGTTGGCAAAGCTTCTTTGAGACCATGACTGTAGCAGGCGTCTTTGAGCCAACTATCAACTACCGAGCTGCCTACACCCTGGACTTTGTCAACAAAGGTCCTGATTACTACAAGAAGAGCTAGGTCTATGCCCTGCAGCGGCCCGGTAACCTCCCTAGGGGCAGATAGCGATTGTTGGCTTGTCTAAGTCAAGATTGACACCCTTGCTAGCTTTCCCTTAGCTCAGCCTTA
>NZ_JANSJL010000061.1:38955-48569 GCF_047502745.1 Synechococcus sp. F70.1 | reverse complement strand
GGCTTGTCTAAGTCAAGATTGACACCCTTGCTAGCTTTCCCTTAGCTCAGCCTTACATCCCTCTGGTTTGGCTAAAATCCGCAGGAACCCTCGTGCCCAGTTTGGCTTGTCGAGCACCTTGGCTTAGCGAGCACGTAGAGGGAGGGAACAATCTTGCTTGCGCCAGTCGAGGGTCGTAAGCGATTTGAGTGGACGATGGGCAGCTCCCCGAGCGGAGGGTGAGCGGGTTTAGGAAAGCGGCAAGACGGCTTCCACGACCTCTTGGTCGGTCTGGAACTAGTGCCAGTAAGGCTTTGGGAGGCAGAGCTCTAGAAAAAAGCTAGAGTGAGGGGCTTGAACCCGCCCTCTCTGCATCGCCGTGGGCGCAGGTGGTTTGCCTAAGTGATAATCAGTGATAATCATAACTGGTGACGATTGGAGCAAATTAGCCGTGAAAGTTGCTTACGTATTCATTACCCCCCGCGGCGGCACCTACAAGCTAGGCCAGATGATCCTACCGCAGCTTGAGGCGGGAGTCCACGGCGCAGAAGTGGTGGGCATGTTCTTTTTCGACGACAACTGCTTTGTCTTGCGGCAGGGGGATCCCATCGGCGAGCGCCTGGCCCTGATTGCCGAAGCGCAAAACATTTTGCTGATGATGTGCGATATGTGCGCCCTGGAGCGCAACCTGGCGGAAGGGGAACCCAAGTGGTGCGACGCCCAGGGACGTGGGCGCAAGGAGCCGGGCTACTGCGTTCCCAAAAACGTGGTTAAAGGCGTGCAGGTGGGCTGCTTCCCCGACCTCTACGCGGCCTTGAAAGACAACCCACCTGACCAAGTGATCAGCTTGTAACAGGTCTAGCTGACGGCTACGGCCGCAGGCGGCTCCTGGCGGGGCTGAGAGCCAATCTTGCGGAAGACGAGCCGCTCGTTGGCCACATCTACTAGAATGCGGTCGCCGGGCAGGAACTCGTTTTCCAGCAGCTTGGTGGCGATGGGGTTTTCGATCTCCCGCTGAATCACCCGCTTCAGCGGGCGGGCCCCAAACATGGGGTCGTAGCCCAGCTCGGCCAGGTAGTCCTTAGCCTCTTCGGTAAGCAGGAGCTCGATTTGCTGATCCGCCAGCAACTGCTCCACCCGCCGCATCTGCAGACTGACGATCTGGCGGATTTGCTCTCGGGTGAGGGCGTGGAAGATGATGATCTCGTCCACGCGGTTGAGGAACTCCGGCCGGAAGTGCTGCCGCAACAGAGTCAGCACCTGGCTTTTCATCTCCTCGTAGCGGCTTTCGTCGCCCCCGATTTCTAGGATGAGCTCGCTACCGATGTTACTGGTCATGATGATGATGGTGTTTTTGAAGTCTACCGTCCTGCCCTGGGAGTCGGTGATGCGGCCATCATCAAGCACCTGCAGCAGGATGTTGAAAACATCGGGATGGGCTTTTTCCACCTCGTCAAAGAGCACCACCGAGTAGGGGCGGCGCCGCACCGCTTCGGAAAGCTGCCCGCCTTCTTCGTAGCCCACATAGCCCGGCGGAGCACCGATGAGGCGGGAGACCGAGTGTTTCTCCATATACTCCGACATGTCGAGGCGCACCATCGCCTCGGAGCTGTCGAAGAGGAATTCTGCCAAGGCGCGGGCTAGCTCGGTTTTGCCGACGCCAGTGGGGCCCATGAACAGGAACGAGCCAATGGGCCGATTGGGATCCTTGAGGCCGGCTCGGGCCCGCCGGATGGCTGCCGCTACTGCTGCTACCGCCTCGTCTTGGCCCACCACCCGCTGGTGCAAATGGGCTTCTAGGCGCAGCAGCTTTTGCTTTTCCGACTCCATTAGGCTAGTGACCGGGATCCCGGTCCAGCGGGAAACAATCTCGGCAATGTCTTCGGGCGTCACCTGTTCCCGCAGCAAGGGCTCGCCGTTGGCCTGCAGCTTGGCCAGGTAGGCCTCCTGTTCTTGGATTTGGCGCTCCAGCTCCATCAGCTTGCCGTATTTGAGCTCGGCAGCCCGATTGAGGTCGTACTTCTGCTCGGCTTGCTCAATCTGCAGCTTGACGGCGTCCCGCTCGGCCTTGAGGTTTTGCAGGCGCTCGATGGCCTCTTTTTCCATTTGCCAACGGGCGCTCAGCTCCCGCTGCCGCTCCATCAAGTTGGCTAGCTCCTGCTCAATTTTGCCCAGGCGCTCCTTGGAGGCGGGGTCATCTTCTTTCTTGAGGGAGAGCTCCTCCATCTGCAGTTGCATGATGCGCCGGTCAATCTCGTCTAGCTCGACGGGCTTGGAGGTAATCTCCATCTTGAGCTTGGCCGCTGCCTCATCCACTAGGTCAATGGCCTTGTCAGGCAAAAAGCGCTCGGAAATGTAGCGGTTGGAGAGAACCGCCGCTGCCACCAGGGCCGAATCGCTGATTTTTACTCCGTGGTGCAGCTCGTAGCGCTCCTTGAGGCCGCGCAGGATGGAGATGGTGTCTTCCACGGAGGGCTGATCCACATACACCGGCTGGAAGCGGCGCTCCAGGGCAGCGTCTTTTTCAATGTACTTGCGGTACTCATCCAGGGTGGTGGCGCCAATGCAGCGCAATTCACCGCGGGCCAGCATGGGCTTGAGCAGGTTGCCAGCATCCATGGCTCCCTCGGCGGCCCCTGCCCCTACCACCGTGTGCAGCTCGTCAATGAAGAGGATGATCTGGCCCTCCGATTCGGTAACCTCCTTCAGCACGGCCTTGAGGCGATCTTCAAATTCGCCGCGGTACTTGGCCCCAGCAATCAGGGATCCCATGTCCAAGGCAATGACCCGCCGGTTTTTCAACGACTCCGGCACATCTCCCCGGTTGATGCGCTGGGCCAGGCCCTCGACAATGGCGGTTTTGCCCACGCCCGGCTCGCCGATGAGCACGGGGTTGTTTTTGGTGCGGCGGGAGAGCACCTGAATGACCCGGCGGATCTCCTCGTCCCGCCCAATGACCGGATCCAGCTTCCCTTCGCGAGCAGCCTTGGTAAGGTCGCGGCCATAGCGCTCCAGGGCTTCGTAGCGGGCCTCCGGGTTTTTGTCGGTAACCCGCTGCTTGCCTCGCACTTGCTGAATGACGGGTTTAAGGCGCTCGACCGTCAAGCCCAGGGGTGCTAGAACCCGCTTGCCCACCCGCTCGTCGTCTAGGGCTCCTAGGAGCAGGTGCTCCACCGAGATGAAATCATCGCCATACTCTTTGCGAAACTCCTCGGCCCGATCCAGGGTCGTCTCCAGGCCGCGGCCCAGGTAGAGCTGATCCACCCGCGCCAATTTTGGCTGCTGGTTGATGAAAGCCTCGACGCGATCCCGCACCCGCCTTGGCTCAATGCCAGCCCGCTGCAGAATTATTGGGGTAAGGCCGCCCTCTTGGTCCAAAAGCGAGATAAGCAGGTGCTCGGTTTCCAACTGCTGCTGTTGGTGGCGTCGGGCTACATCCTGGGATTGAACCAGGGCGCTCCAGGCTTTCTCGGTAAATTGGTTGGGATTGGTGGGCTGCATAGGAGTTCGCAAGGTGTTCTCTCAATCCAGATATCGCCCATTGGGCCAAAGTTGGAGTTCGTAACAACCGTCCCTCGGGGGAGGGATCCCCGCCTCATTCCTCCTCTTCGCAGGGCCGTCCCTCGCCAATCACCGCCAGGTCAATCTGTTGGCGGTAGTAATCCACGTTCTTGACCTGCACCTCCACCCGGTCCCCAAGGCGGAACTGGCGCCGGGTTTTTCGCCCCACCAGGGCTTGTTTGCGGTATTCGTACCAATCGTTTTTCAAGGTGCTCACCCGCACCAGCCCTTCTGCCAAAATGGGGTCTACTAGCACGAAAAAGCCGTAGCTCTGGACGCTGACGATCAGGCCGGGGAACGTCTCCCCGAGGTGTTTTTGCATAAACTCGCACCGCTTCAAGCCCATCAGCTCCCGCTCTGCCTGTTGGTGGAGCTGATACCCCGCCTGGATTTTGGGCAGTTGCGCTTGGAGAAAGGCCTGCCACTCCTCCTGCACTTTTGGCGGCAGCACCTGCCAATCAAGTTGGTCGTAGCCGCTGGGGCTGTGCAGATCCACCACGGTTTTGGAGCGAGGGCTACGCCGATTGCGCCCTTTGCTTAGAGCCAGACCCAGAGCCCGCAAGTTGAGCAAATCGGCATAGCGGCGCAAAGGGGCAGTAAAAGAGGCATAGGGCTCTTTGAGACCCAGGCCAAAATGTCCAAGCGGCTCCTGCAGAGGCTGCAGGCAATACTCGACGGGGGGCAGAGTAGCCAACAGCTGGGCCACCAAGGCTGGGCTAGTCCCTGCGGCCAACACATCGGGGGCAGTGATGCGGGCACAGATCCGCTGCCAATCGGCCAGCGTTACCGTCTCCGGCTCCTGCAAGTTCAGATCCAGCTTCATGGCGTTGGCCAGGCGCAGGAAGTTCTGCAGGGCCTCGGCGGTGGGGGGCTTCTGCACCCGGGCCAAAGAGGGGATCCCCAGCCGGCGCAGGTGGTGGCCCAGAACTTGGTTGGCCAGCAGAAGAATTTCGGTCATCAGGGCGTGGGCGCCAAGGCGATCGCTAATCAGGAGGGGCCCGTAGCCGCTCTCGTCGGCAGAGTAGGGGGTGAGCAAGTCCAAAAGCGGCAGGTCGAACCCGCCGGCTTGGTGGCGCTTGACCCGCAGGATTTGGCTAAGACGGAGCAGGTTTTGCAGCAGGGCCATCAATTCTGGCACCTCCTCCTCGGGGCCAAGATCCGCAGCAGTGGCCAAAAGCGCCTGCACCTGGCCGTAGGAGAGGTGGGCCCGTGACCGCACCAGACTGGGGTGGATCTCGAAGTTCCGCACCACCCCCTCGGCGTCAATGGTGATTAGCAGCGAATAGGCCAGGCGCTCCTGCTGCGGCAAGAGAGCCAGGCGGCTATGCACTTCCGGCGGGAAAAGGGGCAGCACCACGCTATCCAGGTAAACCGTGGCGGTGCGCCGCTGCGCCTCCTGCTCCAGCGGGTGATCCGGATCCAGCCAGTGGGCCACGTCGGCAATGTGCACCCCTAGCAGCCAGTGGCCCTCTTCTTGCCGCTGCAGGGAGACGGCCACATTGGGCTCGAGGCCGTGGGGGTGCTGCAAGTCCAGCGGTTCTAGGGTGATGCAAAACCAATCCCGTAGATCCAGACGGCCCTTCTGGTCAGGGCGGCTTAGCTTTTTGGGCAAGGCTGCTGCCGCTTCCAACACCGCCGGGGGAAACTCCTGGGGCAGGTCGTACTTACAGCAGACCAGATCCACGTCGATAGAAGCCTCGGGACCATGGCCCAAAATCTTGCGGATGCTGCCCACCGGCGGCAGGTTGCCAAGGGGGTAGCGCTTCACCTCTACATAGGCCAGCCGACCCTCAGCCAGCTCAGAAACAGGCGCTGGGGAGGAGGGATCCGGCTCGCTCAAGACGAGCTCAAACGGCAGCCGGTCATCCAGGGGCACTACCCGAAAGCCTTCCTCCGTCTGCTTGAGACGGCCCACCAGCGTAGGGTTGGCCCGCTCCACTACAGCCACCACCTCTCCCTCGGGGCTGCGGCGGCGATTGCCTTCTTTGGTAATCCGGGCTATCACTTGGTCGCCATTCCACGCGCCATTGAGGTTGCTGCCGTGGATGTACACGTCCTCTGCCCCCGGTTCATCCCGAACGGCAAAGCAAAAGCCCTTGTTGGAGCAGCGCAACCGCCCCACGACCAAGGATTCATCCGGCTTACGCCGGTAGCGAGGCGGATCCCCCGCTCGTTCAAGAAACCCCGCCCGCACTAGTCCATCGAGGGCAATGTCCAGCATTGCCACTGCTTCGGGGTCAGAAGTTGGCACAAGGGCTAGCAGCGTCTCTCTATCGCTCCATTGCTCGGCAGGTTGGGAGAGAAAATGATGAAAAATCCGAGAGAAGTCCATTGCAGGGAAGCAGAGAGGAGCAGAACCTGCAAACTCAACGCCTTGAAGCTAGTCGCGGTGGCCCGTGACGATGAACGCCACCCGCTGGCCAATGTTGGTGCTGTGGTCAGCTAGCCGCTCCAGGTAGCGAATAGCCAGCAACATCAATAGGATAGGCTCGATGGATCCCTTGACGTCAGACTGCTGCGCCAACGTATTGTAAAGGTTGGTGTAATCTTCATCAACGGCGTCGTCCTCCCGCTTGAGTTGTCGGCCCAGCTCGGCATCCAATTCCGTCAGGGCCGCAAGACTATGGCTGAGCATTTTCTGGCAGCGCCGCATCATCACGCGAATGCGCCCCAGCTGGGGCGGCGGGGGGTAGAGAGCCAGGCGCAAAGCCACCTCAGCCAAGTCTTTGGCGTAGTCGCCAATTCGCTCCAGATCCCGAACCAGCTGCATCAAGGTGCTGATCCAGCGCAGATCCCGCGCCACTGGCGAGCGCAAGGCGATGAGGTCAATACAGTCTTTCTCGATTTGACGATAGAAGCGGTCGATTTGCTTGTCTTGGTCGATGGCCTGTTCGGCGGCAGCTAAGTTCTGTTCAAAGAGGGCTTGCTGAGCCAAGACCAGCGATTTTTCCGCCAGCGCCCCCATGCGCAGCACATCCTGCTGAATCCGCTTGATCTGAAGTTGCAGCTCAGCTTGCTCCATGGCTTTCTCCCTGGGAATAGCTGCTGTCGTTTGCAGCTTCCAGAGCCTGTAAATTTCATTTGTAGATCTTGATCATGGCAAACTTTTCTTGAGCAGTGGAAAACTGGCTCCCACTCTCCGGGCTGGAGGACAGGGATGAGCCGTCTCCCCATTGTCGTTTTGGACGATGACCCTACCGGATCCCAGACTGTCCATAGCTGCCTGCTGCTGACCCGCTGGGATCTGGAAACGCTCAAGTTGGGGTTACAGGATAGCTCGCCAATTCGCTTTATCCTCACCAACACGCGATCCCTGCCAGCGGCGGAGGCTGCCGAGGTGACGCGGTCGGTCTGCCGGGCCCTGAAGCAGGCCATGGGAGAGCTGGGGTGGGAGCGGGCCCTTTTTATCAGCCGCTCCGACTCGACGCTGCGCGGGCACTATCCCTTGGAGACGGATGTGATGGCGGCGGAGCTGGGGCCTTTTGATGCCCACTTCCTGGTGCCGGCCTTTTTTGAAGGAGGACGCATCACCCGCAACAGTGTCCATTATCTACGGGTGGAGGGCCGCTGGGTGCCAGTCCATGAGACGGAGTTTGCCCGCGATGCGGTGTTTGGCTACCACCACAGCTATTTGCCCGAGTATGTGCAGGAAAAGACCCAGGGGCGGATCCGGGCCGAGCAGGTGGTGCGATTGACTCTAGAGCAGATTCGCGCTGGCTGTCTGGAGCAGCTTTTAGGCCTAGGGGGGAATGTCTGCTGTGTGGTGGATGGAGAAACCCAGGCAGATCTGGATCGTTTTGCCCAGGATGTCTGGGCGGCCATAGAGCAGGGGAAGCGCTTTTTGTTTCGCAGCGCCGCCAGCCTCTTGACGGCTTTGGCCCAGTTGCCGCCGCAGCCGGTTCCGCCAGAAGAGATGGGGCAGTTTGTCCGCTCTGACCGGCCAGGGGTGGTGATCGTGGGATCCCATGTCCAAAAGACCAGCCAGCAGTTGGCCCGCCTGCTCCAGGAGCCAGGGATCCAGGGCATCGAGGTGGAGGTAAGGCGGCTCTTGGAGCCGGGGAAGGAAGCCGAGCTGCTGCCGGCAATCCTGGAGCAAGTCCACCGCGCCTACGGGCAGGGCCTGACGCCGGTGGTCTACACCAGCCGGGAAGAAGTGGGGTTTGACGGCGCCAACCCGGAGGCACGGCTGGCCTTTGGGCAGAGAGTTTCCCGCCTGTTGATGGCCATTGTGCAGGGGCTGCCGGAAGGGATCGGCTATCTCATCAGCAAGGGCGGCATTACCTCCAACAACATCCTCAGCGTTGGCCTCAACCTGCCAGCGGTGCGGCTGCTGGGGCAGATCTACCCAGGGATCTCCATGGTGCTCACGCCAGCAGACCATCCCCGCTTTCCCAACTTGCCGGTGGTGCTGTTTCCGGGCAACGTGGGCGAGGCGGATACGCTGGTTTTGATCTACCGTCGCCTCCGCAGCCGCGGCTTGGTCTAGCCTAGTCCTTCCCGCCATGGCTGAACTCGTCTCCCCACCTGAAACTCTGCCTGCCTTGGAGGCCTGGTGGGGATCCCTGCGGCAGAAACCAACGGTGCTGCCCCCGGCGGTGGTTCACTGCTGTTCTGAGAGCCTGGGCAGCCCCGATGCCGATGTGGTGATTGCCGGCGGCACCCTGGGGCTTCTCTTGGGAGCGGCCTTGGCCAAGCGGGGCTGGCGGGTGATCCTAA
This sequence comes from Synechococcus sp. F70.1, assembly GCF_047502745.1. Taxonomy (NCBI): domain Bacteria; kingdom Bacillati; phylum Cyanobacteriota; class Cyanophyceae; order Synechococcales; family Synechococcaceae; genus Synechococcus; species Synechococcus sp. F70.1. Next base: position 40,313 of record NZ_JANSJL010000061.1, on the reverse strand, counting down.
TCGAGCGCGGCATCCTGCGGGGGCGGGAGCAGGAGTGGAACACCTCCCGGCGGGAGCTACAAGTGCTGTTGGAGCTGGAGCTGCTCACCCCGACCGAATGGGAGGCGGTGCAGGTGACCCACTACCCCCGAGGGCGCATTGGCTTTGGGGAGGGCCCTACCTGGTGGGTGGAAGGGGTGCTCAATGTAGGCGTGGATCCGGTCAGCTTGCTGGAGTTCCTCAAGCAGCACTTCCTAGACTGGGGAGGGCAGTTGCAGGAGCAAACTGGCTTTCTTGGCGCCACAATCCACCCCGACGGGATCCGCATCCAGACCACCACCGGCCAGCTCAGCGCCCAGCTCCTGGTGGATGCCATGGGGCACCGCTCCCCCATCGTGGCCCAGGCTCGCCAAGGGCAGCCGCCGGACAGCGTCTGTCTGGTGGTGGGATCCTGTGCCCAGGGGCTGCCGGAGCAATCCACGGGGGATCTGTTCTACAGCTTTACCCCAGCCCAGAACGGCTACCAGCCCTTCTGGGAGGCCTTCCCCGCCCGCGAGGGCCGCACCACCTATCTGTTTACCTACTGCGACCGGGATCCCCGCCGACCGAGTCTAGAGAGGCTCTGGGAAGACTACTGCCGGCTACTGCCTGCCTACCAGGGGGTTGAGCTGGAGCAAATCCGCTGGGTGCGCAAGCTGTGTGGCGTTTTCCCCGCCTACCGGCGCAGCCCGCTGCAACTGCCCTGGGATCGCCTTCTGGCAGTAGGAGACAGTAGCGGCAGCCAGTCGCCTTTGAGCTTTGGCGGCTTTGGGGCAATGTTGCGCCATCTGGATCGTCTGCAACAGGGGATCCACGAGGCTCTAGCCCAGCGGCAGTTGGATCGGCCGGCCTTGGCCCTGCTGCAGCCCTACCAGCCCAATTTGGCGGTAACCTGGCTGTTTCAGAAGGCAATGATCCCTCCTTTGGGAGAGGAAAACTGGGATCCCCATAGCATTAACCGCCTGTTGAGCAGGGTATTTGAAGCCATGGTTGCCGCCGGACCCCAGGTGGTGCAGCCCTTTTTGCAGGATGTGGTGCAGCTTGGCGGCTTGGCCCAGGCCCTGTGGGGGGTGATGAGCCGAGATCCGGCACTGGTGGCCGCGCTCCTGCCTCGGCTGGGGCTGCCGGAGCTGCTGGACTGGGTGGGGCACTTTGCCGCCCTTGGCCTCTACGAGCTCTTGCAAAGGCTAGCCGACCGCCTGGAAGTGGATCCAAAGGACTACTTCTGGAAACGGCGGCGAGAGGCCTGGCGCTACGGCTGCGGTCGGGATTACCTGTTCTGGCCGTACACCACCACCCCATAGGGTGGCACTTCAACGGGATCCCCTTGGCTTTTTGCC
>NZ_JANSJL010000061.1:14731-38855 GCF_047502745.1 Synechococcus sp. F70.1 | reverse complement strand
GTACACCACCACCCCATAGGGTGGCACTTCAACGGGATCCCCTTGGCTTTTTGCCGGCAGGGAGGATCCAGGGCCCAGCCACTGCGCCTCGTGGCTGTCCAAAAGCTTCTCCCAGGTGCCGCCGCGCCAATCGGTGTAGGTGGCCGGCTGATCGGGGCTGAAATTGAAAAGGGCAAGCAAAGACTGGGATCCCTGGCGGCGGTGCAGGGCCAGGCCAGAGCCGGAAAACAGCTCCGCTTCCACCCCCTCCCGCTCTAGGTGCTGGAGGGCCGGTTGGGTTTTGCGCAGCCGGATCAGGGTCTGGTACCACCTCCAGAGAACCTGGTGGTGACCGGCCTCCTTCAACTCCCAGTTCAGCTTGGAGCGCAAGAAGGTCTCCTCTGCCTGGGGATCCGGGGGCTCGCCCTGCCAGGCAAAGGCGCTGAACTCGCGGCGGCGTCCCTGACGCACCGCTTTCACCAGGTTGGGATCCCCGTGGCTGATGAAGTAGAGAAAGGGGGCCACCTCCCCATACTCTTCCCCCATAAACAGCAGCGGCAACATGGGAGCTAGCAGCAGGGTAGCGGCGGCCAACTTCAGGCCCGCGAAGGAGGTGAGCTGGCTGAGGCGCTCCCCCAACATGCGGTTGCCCACCTGGTCGTGGTTTTGAATGCAGATGACAAACTGGGATCCCGGCCTGCTAACGGCGGAATTGCCGTGGCGGCGGAGTCGGTAGCGGGAGTACTGGCCGGAGTAGACGTAGCTCTCCCGGTAGGCCTTGGCCAGGTGCTCCAATTGGCCGAAGTCTTGGTAGTAGCCTGTCTTTTCCCCAGTAAGCAGGGTGTGAACCGAGTGATGAAAGTCGTCGCACCACTGGGCGTCTAGCCCGTAGCCCCCTTGCTTGCGGGGGGTGATGAGGCGGACGTCGTTGAGGTCGCTTTCAGCTACAAGCACCCTGGGCCAGCCCGTGCGCACTTCTAGGGCATCCACCCGCTCCGCCAATTCCTGCAAAAAAGGGTAGGCGCTGAAGTCGTAGATGGCATGCACCGCGTCCAGCCGCAGGCCATCCAGGTGAAACTCCTCCAGCCAGTACTCGGCGTTTTGCAGAAAAAACTCCCGCACCCCGTCCGAATAGGGGCCGTCGAAGTTCATGGCCTTCCCCCACGGCGTACGGTACTTGTCGGCAAAGTAGGGGCCGAAATCCCCCAAGTAGTTCCCCTCCGGACCCAGGTGGTTGTAGACCACATCCAAGACGACAGCCAGGCCCTGCTGATGGCAGGCGTTCACCAACGCTTTCAGGCCCGCTGCTCCCCCATAGCTAGTCTGCACGGCATAGGGATAGACGCCGTCATAGCCCCAGTTGCGCTCCCCTGGAAACTGGGCTACCGGCATCAGCTCCAATACGTTGACCCCCAGCTCCACAAGTTGCGGCAGGCGAGGAATGATGGCGGCAAAAGTGCCCTCCGGGGTAAAGGTGCCCACGTGCAGCTCGTAGAGGATCCACTGGGGGAGAGGGATCCCCTTCCACCCCTGATCCTGCCAGTCAAAGTGGGGATCCACCACCCGCGAGGGGCCATGGACGCCGTAGGGCTGGCAGCGGGAAGCGGGATCTGGCCGCTCCACCACCCCCACTGCGGTGTGCAGGCGGTAGAGGTAGTCCACCGGCCCAGGCGGGATCCCCTCCACCTCCCCCTGCCAGTAGCCTTGCTCATCCTGGGTCAGAGGGATGAGCCGTCGGACGGGGCTGAGCAGCTTTAGCTCGACTCGTTCAACCAAAGGCGCCCACACCGAGAAGCGATAGCGGCCCTCGCCCAAGGGATAGGCGCCAATTCGTCCAACCGGGGAACGCGGAAGCACAAAACCTGTCTGCACAACTCGGCTTCTACTATAGCGAGGCTTGCCCCCCGGCGGTTTTAGGCTTCTGCCATAGTGGAATTGGCCTCTTGCTCTCCGTCTCTATGCTCAACTACCCTCCTAGCCATCCGGATCCCACCGTTGTCGACGTCTACCATGGGCAAGCAGTGCCGGATCCCTACCGTTGGCTGGAGGATCTGGACTCTGAGCAAACGCGGGCCTGGGTCGAGGCGCAAAACCGGCTCACCTTTGACTACTTGCGGCGGATCCCGGCGCGGCAGCGGCTCCTGGAGCGCCTAACCCAGCTCTGGAACTACGAAAAATACAGCCAGCCTTTCAAAGAAGGGGGCCGCTACTTCTACTTCAAAAACGACGGCCTGCAAAACCAGAGCGTTCTCTATACCCAAGAGAGCCTGGAGGCCGAGGCCCGGGTTTTGCTAGATCCCAACACCCTTTCCGAAGATGGCACCGTGGCCCTTTCGGGCATTGCCATCAGCCGCGATGGGCGCTACTTGGCCTATGGCCTCTCCCGCTCCGGCTCCGACTGGCAAGAGTGGAAGGTGCGCGATATTGAAACGGGAGAAGACCTGCCGGATCACTTGCGCTGGATTAAGTTCTCTGGGGCCAGCTGGACGCCGGACGGACAGGGGTTTTTCTACAGCCGCTACGACGAGCCGCCCCCTGGCAGGGAATACGAAAGCGCCAACTACTTCCAAAAGCTCTACTACCACCGCCTGGGCACTCCCCAGTCGGAAGACCTCTTAGTCTACCACCGCCCTGACCAAAAAGAGTGGGGCTTTGCCGGCGGGGTTACCGAAGATGGCAACTACCTCATCATCTCCGTCTGGCGGGGCACGGATCCCAAAAACCTCCTCTTCTACAAAGACCTGCGGGATCCCAACCTGCCGGTGGTGGAGCTTATCCGCGAGTTCGAGGCCAACTACAGCTTTGTCGGCAACGACGGCTCCCGCTTTTGGCTGCTCACCGACCTCAACGCCCCCCGGCGGCGACTGGTGGCTATTGACCTCGACGACCCAGGGCAGGTGCAAGAGGTGATCCCTGAAGCCGAGGAGACCCTGCAAGGGGTTAGCCTCATCAACAACCAGTTTGTTGCCTTCTACCTCAAAGACGCCCACACCCAGATCAAGACCTTTGCTCTAGACGGCACCTACCTGGGGGAAATTCCCTTGCCAGGGCTGGGATCCGCCAGCGGCTTTGGCGGCAAACGCTATGACACCGAAACCTTCTATACCTTCACCAGCTTCACCACCCCGCCCACCATCTACCGCTACGACTTCACCACTGGCAGGAGCACCCTATTCCGTCAACCGCAGGTGGACTTCGATCCCCAAGCCTATGAGGTGCAGCAGGTGTTCTACCCTAGCAAAGACGGCACCCGCATCCCCATGTTCCTCGTCCACCGCCGTGGCCTGGCTCGGACAGGGGATCACCCGACCCTGCTGTACGGCTACGGCGGCTTTGGCATCTCCCTGACTCCCAGCTTTTCGGTGGGCCTGGTGGCCTGGCTGGAGATGGGAGGGGTTTACGCCCAGCCCAATTTGCGCGGCGGCGGCGAATACGGGGAAGCCTGGCACCAGGCGGGCACCAAGCTCAACAAGCAAAAGGTGTTCGACGACTTCATCGCCGCGGCTGAGTGGCTAGTGGCCAATGGCTACACCAACCCCTCCAAGTTGGCCATCTCTGGTGGCAGCAACGGCGGCCTCTTGGTAGGGGCTTGCCTGACCCAAAGGCCGGATCTCTTTGCGGCAGCCCTGCCCGCCGTGGGGGTGTTCGACATGCTGCGCTTTCACAAGTTCACCATCGGCTGGGCCTGGATCTCGGAGTATGGATCCCCGGAGGACCCAGAGGAGTTCAAGGCCCTCTACGCCTATTCCCCCCTGCACAACCTCAAGCCCGGCACCGTCTATCCCGCCACCCTAATTACCACTGCGGATCACGACGACCGCGTGGTGCCGGCCCACAGCTTTAAGTTTGCCGCTGCCCTGCAAGCAGCCCAGGGGGGATCCCAGCCCATCCTCATTCGCATCGACACCAAAGCCGGCCACGGAGCCGGCAAGCCCACCACCAAGCTTATCGAAGAGACCGCCGACCGCTGGGCCTTTTTGGTGGAGGTGCTGGGGATCCAGACCGACTAGCGACTTCGCGCCGGCAGGGCCCGAGGGCCCAGGCCCACCCGACCGGCATAAACTGCTGCTTCCCCCAGCTCGTCTTCGATGCGCAGCAGTTGGTTGTACTTGGCAATGCGCTCGCTGCGACAAAGGGATCCAGTTTTGATCTGGCCGGCGCGGGTGGCCACCGCCAGGTCGGCAATGGTGGTGTCTTCCGTCTCGCCGGAGCGGTGGCTGATGATGGTGCGAAAGCCCGCCTGAGCGGCCAGTTGAAGGGTCGAGACCGTTTCTGTCAGCGTGCCAATCTGGTTGAGCTTGATCAAAATGGCGTTGGCCACACCGCTGTCGATGCCTTTCTGCAGCCGAGCTGGGTTGGTAACAAACAGGTCGTCCCCTACCAGTTGCACGCGAGATCCCAGTTGAGCAGTCATGGCCTGCCAGCCAGCCCAATCTTCTTCGGCCAGACCATCTTCAATGGAAAGGATGGGATAGTTGGCTAGCAGTTGCTCGTAGTAATTGACCATCTGCTCGGCGCTGCGGGCTTTGCCCTCAAAGTGGTACTGCCCATCCTCCAGCAGTTCATTGGCCGCTACATCCAGGGCCAAGGCGACCTCTTCCCCTGGCTTGTAGCCCGCTCGTTCAATAGCGGTTATCAACAGATCCAAAGCGGCAGCGTTGGAGTCGAGGTTGGGGGCAAATCCCCCCTCATCTCCTACCCCCGTGGACAGCCCCTTCTGTTGCAGCACTTGCTTTAGCGCCGCAAACACCTCCGCCCCATAGCGCAGCGCCTCGCGAAAGCTGGGTGCCCCAATGGGCACGAGCATGAACTCTTGAATATCGAGGTTGTTGTCGGCGTGGGCGCCGCCGTTGAGCACATTCATGAGCGGCACTGGCAGCAGGTTGGCAAAGGGTCCGCCCAGGTACCTGTACAAAGGCAGGCCCACCGCATTGGCAGCCGCCTTAGCCGTGGCCAAAGAGACCGCCAAGATGGCGTTGGCTCCCAGTTGCGACTTGTTGGGGGTGCCATCCAGATCGATCATCAACTGGTCGATGCGGGCCTGGTTGAGGGCATCTTCTCCCCGCAGCTCCGACTGGATGGGGCCAAGAATGTTTTCCACCGCCCTCAACACGCCCTTGCCGCTGTAGCGCCTGGGATCCCCATCCCGCAGCTCGTGAGCCTCAAAAGTGCCAGTCGAAGCGCCACTGGGCACCTGGGCCAAGCCGGTTGCTCCATTGGCCAGGCCCACCAGAGCTTCTAAGGTCGGTTGTCCCCGCGAGTCGAGGATCTCATGGGCGGTAATCCACTCGATGGCCGTTTCCACAGTTGCACCTCAGCAATTGGCTAGACAGTTCTGGCCAAAGCCCAATTGCCAATAGACTAGTGGATTTTCGCCCCTAGATCCCTTTGCTTCTGGAAAACTTTAACGGCTTGCCCCTGTTTCAAGAGAAGCGGAAGTAGAATAGGCAGAGTAGTCCGGGTGGGGTGGAGGGGGAATCTGCGACTATGTTCGAAAGACTGCTCTTTCCCATCGACAACTCGCGGGAAACCAGCCATGCCCTGCCGCTGGTGGCGGACATAGCGCAGCGTTACAAGAGTCAGGTATATCTGCTCTCCGTCCTAGACAGTACAGAGCTAGACCCAGAGCAGGTGGAGCAAGCCCGCCAAACTATCCACAACCTGCTCAAACACGCTGAGGCTGGCCTGCAGCAGATTGGGATCCAAAACGTCAAGAGCGAGTATCGCGAGGGAAAAGTTCCCTTCGTCATCTGCGACGTGGCCGACGAGCTGGAGATTAGCCTAATCGTGATGGGATCCCGCGGCATCAGCCTAGCCGAAGGCCGGAAAAACGAATCCGTCAGCCACCGGGTCATCGACCTCTCCCCTTGCCCAGTGCTGGTAGTACCCTGAAGAGCAGGCCTTCTCTTTCCGGGGAGTGTGTTGAAGTTGTCTCAAAATGTTGCCTTGTGTAACAGCAAGGCCGTTTTTGTTCGTGTTGAGCAGGAGTCTGCTGTACAACGAAGAGCGAGGTAGCCCGGATTACTGGTTACACCCCTGGGAATCGGTATGGAAAATCAAAGTCGTGGTTACAACAAGGCCTCGCAGAGAACCTTCGAGGTGATGCGGCATTTTGCAGAAACCTACGCCAAACGTACCGGCACTTTTTTCTGCTCCGACCCCGCAATTACGACAGCGGTGATTGAGGGTCTAGCTCTGCACAAAGAGCAGCTGGGCGCCCCGCTCTGTCCTTGCCGCTTCTACGAAGACAAAGAGGCGGAGGTGAAAGCTGGCTATTGGAACTGTCCCTGCGTACCCATGCGGGAGCGAAAAGAATGCCACTGTCTGCTCTTCTTAACTCCGGACAACCCCCTTGCCGGCACCAGGCAAACGCTAGAGGAGGTACACCTGGAATACCAAGCTAGCCCGTAGGGTCTCCCCGCTAGGAGACGGAGGCAAACCAGGGTCACGAAGCTGGGTATAATTGAAGGGCAGTTGGAAATGGCTATTTGCCTGAGGAGGAAACCTTTCTATGACTCCCTCATTGGCTAGCTTCCTCTGGAGCCTGGTGTACGGCGCTGTAGTGCTGGGTCTCCTCTTTGGCGCCATCGTGATTGTTAGCTATAGAGACAGGGTGCGTCGCCGCTAAAGCCTTGGCAAAGGGCTTGACCGCGGGCAAACCTTTGAGCAGCGGCGGCAAAGGTTAGGCCTTGAGCTTTGCAAAAAATCAGCTTTCCCAAAGTCTATTGCCAGCCTCTAGATGCCCTCTTCACTACTGGCAGCAGAAGAACCGTTACTACTACGAGGATCTGGAGCGGCTGCTCCGCTTCTTTCTGCCTCCAGGTCTGCGCATTCTGGAGATTGGCTGCGGTACAGGGGCTCTGCTCAACGCTTTGCGGCCCAGTGTTGGAGTGGGGATCGACCAAGATGCCGAGGTCATTGCCCAGGCCCAGCAGCAATTTCCCCACCTCCACTTTCGCCTGCAAGATCTCCATAGGTTGGACAAGCGGGATCCGGTCTTGGCCCAGCCTTTTGACGCCATTTTGCTCGTCAATACTCTCAGCTACCTGAGGGATATTCAGCAGGTTCTTGAGCAGTTGCGCTGTTTCTGCACCCGCCGCACTCGCCTTATTCTTTCCCATCACAACCCCCTTTGGGAGCCGCTTCTGAACTTGGCAACCCTTCTAAGGCAGCGCAGGCCCCTGCCAGCAGCCAACTGGCTCTCGGCAGCCGATGTGGCCAATTTGCTCCATCTGGCGGGGTATGAGGTTATCCAGCAGGGCAAGCGGTTGTTGTTGCCGCGGCGGATCCCCCTGCTTTCAACTCTGGTGAACCGCGTGATTGCCCCCTTGCCAGGGATCAACGCCCTCTGCCTGACGGAATACACGATTGCCCGCCTCCAACCGGATCCCAACTGGGATCCCCCCCCTGAGAAACAGCCCTCTTGCACCGTGATCATTCCAGCTCGCAACGAAGCTGGCAACATTCGCCGCTGCGTGGAGCAGCTGCCCGAGATGGGATCCCGCACCGAGATCCTTTTCGTAGAGGGGCATTCCAGCGACGACACTTGGGCCGAGATTCAGCGGGTTCAGGCCGAATACCAAGGGATCCGCCCCATCCAGGCTCTCCGGCAAGAGGGCAAGGGCAAAGGGGATGCGGTGCGCCAGGGGTTTGCCGCGGCCAGGGGCGACGTGGTGATCATTCTCGACGCCGACCTAACTGTTCAGGCGGAAGACCTCCCCAAGTTCTTCCGGGCGGTGGCTTCCGGACGCTGTGATTTTGCCAACGGTTGCCGACTCATTTATCCGCTGAAACCGGAGGCGATGCCGCGCCTGAACCAGTGGGCCAACCGCTTTTTTGCTGCTCTTCTTTCCTACATCCTTGGCATTCGCGTCAAAGATACCCTCTGCGGCACCAAGGCCCTCTGGCGGGAGGACTACTGGCAAATTGCCAAGCTGCGGCAAGAATGGGGGAATTTTGATCCCTTTGGCGATTTCGACCTGTTGCTAGGGGCGGCCAAGCGCACCCTCAAGATCCTCGACATTCCAGTGCGCTATTTCCCCAGAACCTATGGCCGCTCCAATATCCACCATCTGCGCGACGGCTTGCGGCTGCTGCAGATCTGTGGCTTTGCCCTCAAGCACTTCAAGGGATCCTAAAACCCTAACTCCTGCAGGGCAGTTCCCTGCCTGGCCTCTTGGGAGTTGTTACAATAGCTAGCCATTGAAAAATCAGGCCTGAGAAAAACCGCCCTATGGGGAAATCCGTACTGAGCAGGCTCGGCCAGTGGATCTCGAGTACTCCCCTCCGCTCCCTTGATCGGGCCTATCAAGCTGCCCTTCGCATCAAAGCCATCGAAGACCGCTACTTCCAGGGAGGAGTCATCGGCAGCAACGGAAGCCACGGCCAAAACACCAGCCACTACTTTCAAATCCAACTGCGCCAGCACCTGCGGCAGATTAGCCTTAGTCTAGCAGAATTTAGAGCCAGCAGTCTCTTTTCCCGCCCGCCCGATCCCGAGCTAGATGGCAGCGGCCCTCGCGTTGCTGCAGAAGTCAACGACGCCGAGGATCTCAGTGCCAAGAGCAGCCCCTCCACAACCAAGGGCAAGGGGGCTGAGAGGGATCCCTCCATTTTGGAGAAGCTAGAGTTTATCGATCAGGTTATCTCCCGCTACAAGCGCCCTGCCCCTCCACTCAAGGTCAGCGCCACGCGGCTCCAGCCTCAAGAGCAAGACGAGTCAACTCAGGCAGAGCCTGCTGCTCAACCCATCAAGGCTGATAAGACCCCTCTTGAGGATGGCAGTGCCCCCGTTGCTTCTAAAACAGCCGTCCTGCCTCGCTCCCTTTTGCGCACAGCTAGGCAGATTCGCCGAGAGTTAAGTTCACAGGCAGAAGAAGAGTTGCTCCAGGAGTACCGCAGCCAACGCATGCGCACACTGGTGGCAGTTCGGTTTTTGTTGCTGCTGGCCATTTTGCCGCTACTTGTCCAGATTTTCTCGAAGCACTTTCTGTTTGGGCCGTTGGTGGATCGGCTGCAGCCTCAGGAGCCTACCCTTGTGGCTTTAAGCCACGAACTTCAAGAAAGAGCTGTTGCGGAATTTGAGCTTTTCAAGGAAAAAATGGAGTTTGAGCGGGCTTTACGTCACCAACCTCGAGAAGAGCTGGACTCAGAGTTGGAGGATCAACTTTCCCTGAAAGCAGAGGAGCTGCTGCAAAAATACAGCCGTAAGAACTTGGAAGGCCCAAAAAACATCCTTGCCGACTTGCTATCCCTGGCGGTATTTGGCTGGCTAGTCTTTGTCGGGCGTGAAGAAATTGAAGTTCTTAAGTCCTTTCTAGATCGCCTAATCTATGGCCTGAGCGATAGCGCCAAGGCTTTCATCATCATTCTCTTCACCGATGTGTTTGTTGGCTATCACTCTCCCCATGGCTGGGAAGTCTTGCTAAGTAGTCTAGCTGAGCACCTGGGTTTGCCCGAAAACCGCAATTTCATCTACGGCTTTATTGCCACTTTTCCAGTTTTTCTAGATACGCTCTTTAAGTACTGGATCTTCCGCTACTTAAACCGTGTATCGCCGTCAGCGGTGGCCACCTATCATGCTATGAATGACTAAAGCGGTACACTAGTCAGAAGCTTTTTTCACCGAGTCTTGTTGGGAAGAGCTCTTGCGAAACCTGTTTCTTACTGGCGCTAGCGGCTGCTTAGGGCACTACGTGTTAGAACGCCTAGCCCAGCAAAGAGATCCCGAGTTTCCGGAGCGGCCCGCTTACCACCTGTACGTCCTTGTCCGCAATCCCAGCCGCCTGCGGCTGCCCCTGGAGCGGCTGCCTGCTCCCATTACCTTGGTGCATGGCGATCTCCTGCACATTAGAGAACACGCCGCTTTGCTGCGGCAGATGCATGGGTTAATCCACATGGCAGCGGCCTGGGGGGATCCCTCGCTGGCTTGGGCGGTGAATGTTACCCACACCTTGGAGCTCTTTCAGCTGCTGGATCCCCAGCGCTGTCAGCAGGTGATCTACTTTTCCACAGCCAGCCTTTTGAACCAGGCTCTCGAGCCCTTGGCCATTGCTGGCCAGGCCGGAACCGACTACATCCGCAGCAAGTACGAGATGCTACTGCGGCGGCAGGAAAGCTGCTTCTGGCCGGATCGCCTGCTCACGCTCTATCCCACCCTGCTGTTTGGCGGTAGCCCCTACCACCCCTACTCCCACATCACCGCCGGCCTCAAGGATGTGCTCCGCTGGCTGGATCTCATCCGCTTTTTGCGGGTAGATGCCAGCTTCCACTTCATCCACGCTGCCGATGTGGCCGAGATGGTGGCTTACTGGGTGGCCCATCCGCCCGGTGGCGGCGATTGGGTGTTGGGCAATCCTCCCCTCTCCCTAGACGAGTGCGTGGAACAGGTGTGCGCCTATCTCAAAAAGCGGATCTACTTCCGCCTGCCTCTGCCCATCGGCTTCCTCCGCCGCCTGGCCTTTCTGTTTGGGGTGCGGCTTTCAGAGTGGGATGAGTATTGTCTGCGCCACCGCCACTTTGTCTATCCCGCCCTTTCGCCAGCAGCCCTGGGTTTGCCCTGCCGCTTCCCCACTGTAGCCTCCCTCCTAGAGGCCTACCTCTAGGCCGCTCTTGAGGGATCCCAGGGATCAGCGGGTGGCAGCTAGGGCCTGAAGCTCTGCGGCAATGCGCGCCCGGTTAAGTCTCTGTCCAATGAACACCAGGCGGGTTAAACGCGGCTCTTGGGGGCGCCAAGGGCGATCGTAGTAGGTTTCAAATCGCCCTCCCACCCCCTGCAGCACCAGGCGCATTGGCTTGTGGGGCACGGCTACAAAGCCCTTCACCCGGTAGAGGCATTCCTCTTGCGCCAGTTGACGCAACTGGGCAACTAGGGATCCCGGCTCATAGCCTTCCTCCAGGCTTAGGCAGAAAGACTCAAAGGCCTCGTGCTCGTGCTCCTCCCCGTGGTCGTGGTGGCTGGGGCGGCGCTCGAGTTGATCTTCCACGGCTGCGTTGAAGCCCAGGAGCACTTCTGGGGCAACCTGGCCCCGCTCGCAAGGGAGGACTTGAACCTCAGGGCGCAATTTTTGGCGCAGCCAGCTTTCCACTTGCGCTCGCTCCGCCGGCGTAATCTGATCCACCTTGGTGAGCAACACCAGATCGGCACAGCTTAGCTGATCCTCGAACAGCTCCTCAATGGGCGTCTCGTGATCTAGGCTCTCGTCTGCCTGCCGCTGGGCCTCCAGGGCCGCCAGATCCCCCACAAGCTGCCCCGCAGCCAGCGCCTGGCCGTCTACCACTGCAATCACCGCATCCACAGTGGCGCCGGTGCGAATCGTTGGCCAGCGGAAAGCCTGCACCAGCGGCTTGGGCAAAGCCAACCCTGACGTCTCAATAACAATGTTGTCCAGCTCCGCCCGCCGCTGCAACAGAGCTTCCATGGTGGGCAAAAACTCCTCCTGCACCGTGCAGCAGAGACAGCCGTTGGCCAGCTCCAGAATGGGGATGGATCCCTCCCCCTCACACAGTTGGCAATCCCGCAGCAACTCGCCGTCGATGCCCACTTCGCCAAACTCGTTAACCAACACGGCAATGCGGCGGCCCTGGTTGTTGAGCAAAAGGTGACGGATCAGCGTCGTCTTGCCGGATCCCAAAAATCCCGTGATGACGGTCACTGGGACTTTGTGCATCTTCTTCGAAGATTCAGCTCTTCAACTCTCCCAGTCTCTACCCTCGCCGCCTTCCCCGCCAATCCCGACCAGGGGGATCCCAAAAAAAGGCCCCCCACTGGGGGCCAAAGGTGCTAGTTGGAAAGACCTGCACTTTTTATCGGATTGGCTTCATCCGATAGACGGGCTCGTCCTCGCGGCTAATTCCTTTCTCAAAGCCGGCAGCAGCAGCACGGGCGCGACCGGCGTGCCACAGGTGGCCGACAAAGAACAGGAAGCCCAGGATGAAGTTGTGGGCTGCCAGCCAAGTGCGCGGGCTGGTGAAGTTCACGGTGTTGATCTCAGTAGCCACACCTCCCACCGAGTTCAGGGATCCCAGCGGGGCGTGGGTCATGTACTCCACCGCCCGGCGAGCTTGCCAGGGCTGAATGTCGTTTTTCAGCTTGTCCAGATCCAAGCCGTTGGGCCCCAGCAGCGGCTCCTTCCAGGGCGCCCGCACATCCCAGAAGCGCATTGTCTCGCCCCCAAAGATGATCTCGCCCGTGGGAGAGCGCATCAGGTATTTACCCAGACCTGTGGGCCCTTGGGCTTGGCCAATGTTTGCCCCCAAGCGCTGGTCGCGCACGATAAAGGTGAGGGCTTGCGCCTGAGAGGCTTCCGGTCCCGTGGGTCCGTAGAACTCACTGGGGTAGACAGTATTGTTAAACCAGATGTAGCAGGTGGCAATGAAGCTCATGAGCGAAACCGCCGCCAAGCTGTAGGAGAGATAGGCCTCTCCCGACCAGATAAGGGCGCGGCGAGCCCAGCCAAAGGGCTTGGTGAGGATGTGCCAGATCCCACCGGCAATGCAAATGATGCCGATGTAGATGTGGCCTCCAATCACATCCTCCATGTTGTCGACGCTAATAATCCAGCCCTCGCCTCCAAAAGGAGACTTAAACAGATAGCCGAAGATTACCGCTGGGTTGAGGGTGGGGTTGGTAATGACCCGCACATCTCCACCGCCGGGAGCCCAGGTGTCATAGACACCGCCAAACCACATAGCCTTGGCCACCAACAGGAAAGCCCCCAGCCCCAGGAGGATGAGGTGAATTCCCAGGATGGTGGTCATCTTGTTCTTGTCTTTCCAGTCGTAGCCAAAGAAGGGGAAAGACTGCTCCAGGGTTTCCGGGCCGCGAATGGCGTGATAAACACCCCCAAACCCCAGCACGGCACTGGAAATGAGGTGCAGCACACCAATCACAAAGTAGGGGTAGGTGTCCACCACCTCGCCGCCGGGGCCAACTCCCCAGCCCAAGGTAGCCAAATGGGGCATCAGGATTAGGCCCTGTTCGTACATGGGCCGATCGGGCGTGAAGTGAGCCACCTCGAAGAGCAGCATCGCTCCCGCCCAGAAGACCATCAGGCCAGCATGGGCTACGTGGGCACCCAAAAGCCGACCGGAGAGATTGATCAAGCGGGCATTCCCAGCCCACCAGGCAAACCCGCCCTGGGTGCGATCTTGTACCACTACAGAACCAATTGTTGTTGAGGTCACAGAGACCAACCTCCAATCGTCAGGACAATTGATTGATTGGCTAAGTGGAGGCACCTGCCGTTGGGATCCCTAGCCGCTGGGATCCGCAGGAGGGGATCCCTTGGGCAGGCGCTCAATTACAGCTAACTGGGTAGATTAGAGGGCGTTGCCGCGGGGGAGGACTTCCTCAGGGAACTCAAAGTGCTCATGCGGCTGGTCCTGAGGCGCCATCCAGGCCCGGATCCCCTCGTTGAGCAGGATGTTCTTCGTGTAGAACGTCTCAAACTCGGGGTCTTCCGCCGCCCGCGTCTCCTGACTGATAAACTCATACGCCCGCAGGTTCAGCGCCAACCCCACTACCCCAATGCTCGACATCCACAATCCGGTTACCGGCACAAACAACATGAAGAAGTGCAGCCACCGCTTGTTGGAGAACGCTATCCCAAAAATCTGGCTCCAGTAGCGGTTTGCCGTCACCATGGAGTAGGTCTCTTCCGCCTGCGTCGGCTCAAAAGCCCGGAACGTGCTTGCTGCCTCCCCATCCTTGTAGAGGGTATTCTCCACCGTTGCCCCGTGGATAGCACACAGCAGCGCTCCACCCAGAACGCCAGCTACTCCCATCATGTGGAAGGGGTTCAGCGTCCAGTTGTGGAACCCTTGGAAAAACAGCAAGAAGCGGAAGATGGCGGCTACCCCAAAGCTGGGAGCGAAAAACCAACTGCTCTGTCCCAGGGGGTAAATCAAAAACACGCTTACAAACACGGCAATTGGCGCGCTGAAGGCAATGGCGTTGTAGGGCCGCACCCCCACCAAACGGGCAATTTCAAACTGCCGCAGCATGAAGCCAACCAAGCCCAGGGCGCCGTGGAAGGCCACAAAGGTCCACAGGCCGCCAATTTGACACCAGCGGGTGAAGTTCCCCTGGGCTTCTGGACCCCAGAGCAGGAGCAAGCTGTGCCCCATGCTATCGGCTGGGGTGGAAACGGCCACCGTCAAAAAGTTGCACCCCTCCAGGTAGGAGCTGGCCAGGCCGTGGGTGTACCAGGAAGTTACGAAGGTAGTGCCGGTCAGCCAGCCGCCCAGGGCCAGGTAGGCGCAGGGGAACATGAGCAGCCCTGACCAACCGATGAAGACAAATCTGTCGCGCTTGAGCCAGTCGTCGACGACGTCAAACCATCCTCGCTCCTGGCGTACGCGTCCCACTGCTATGGTCATAGGACGATCTTCTCCTTAGTTAAATGAGAACGCTAGTGAAGCTACAAACTTCGCCTCCTAAAGGCAAGACCGCGGCCTAGGTATAAAAACTCAAACCCTGGAACTTCTCGAGAAGCCACAGGGCTCGTGGCAAGCTACCTCAGAGCCAGCGGACAAGTTTCACCGTCCTTGGCCTTGCTTAGCCCAGGCCAGTAAAGACTTGTAAATTGCTTCTCATTATAGAGGCAGGGAACCCGCTCTTAGCAAGTCTGAGGTAACCGTGAACTTTACACAGCGCAATCTTTGGCAGCTCTCTTGCGCTTGAGAGAGGCTACCTCGCTGCTGGTAAGGTTCAGGAGCAAAATCCGATATCCTAAGACAAGGACACTGCACTTCATCGAAGGCAAATCCATGGCTAGCGAGATCTTGACCATTGCGGGAATTTCTCTGGTTTTGACGTTGGCGGGCGTGGCGCTTGGGTATGGGATCCTGCGCATCACCCAAGGGGGGGCTGAGTAGAGGATAGGCAGCCAATCGGAGAAGGGAAGGGGTTAAACCAAGGCGTTGGGCAGGGATCCCAGCACCCCTCTTTGGGCAAGCCGACTATGCTGGAAAACGCGATTGTGCTCATCACCGGCGCCAGCAGCGGAATCGGCGCAGCCTGTGCCAAGCTTTTTGCCCGTTCTGGAGCCAAGCTAATCCTAGTAGCCCGCCGTCAGGAGCGGCTGCAGGCGCTGGCCACAGAATTGCAGCAGGCCTACGGCACTTCCTCCTACCTGCTGACTTTGGATGTGCGGGATAGGGCAGCCGTGCAGCAGGCGCTGCAGTCTTTGCCGCCGGCCTGGGCCGAGATCGACATTTTGATCAACAACGCCGGCCTTAGCCGCGGCTTGGACAAGCTCTACAGCGGCGCTGTGCAAGATTGGGAGGAGATGATCGATACCAACATTAAGGGCTTGCTGTATGTTACCCGCGCCGTCTTGCCCGGGATGGTGGAGCGGGGCCGGGGCCACGTGGTCAACATTGGCTCGATTGCTGGTCGGCAGACCTACCCTGGCGGCGCCGTCTACTGTGCCTCCAAAGCGGCCGTGCGGGCCATCTCCGAGGGGCTGAAGCTGGATCTGCTCGGCACCCCCATTCGCGTTACCGAGATCCAGCCCGGCTTGGTGGAAACCGAGTTTAGCCAGGTGCGCTTCCGCGGCGACTGCGAGCGGGCGGCGGCGGTCTATCGGGGCCTCACCCCCTTGACGGCGATGGATGTGGCCGAGGTGGTGCTATTTGCCGTCACTCGTCCCCCCCACGTCAACCTAAGCGAAGTCTTGCTCGTGCCCACCGACCAGGCCACCACGACGATGGTGCACCGCCGCTAGGGAGGCAGGACTCCGTATCCGTTCACTCCCCCATCCCTGGGCGACAATGGCGGCAAAGGGGGTGGGCTCATGGGAGTGGAAGGCGGGATCCTCATTGGGTTAAGCATTGGCCTTGTCGGCATGCTGATCTTGTGCTGGCAGAGTCGACGCCGCTTCAGCCGCCAACTGCAAGAGTTGGGATCCCTGATGCACCTGGCCCTGCCGCTGCAGCCGCCTGGACAGATGCTCAGCCGGCTTAGCCGCCACCTTCGCCAACAAGAACTGGAGCAGGCTAGCCAAAGACAGTATCTCCTGGACTGGCAGTATCTCAGCCAGCGTCTGCCCTGGGGATATTTGCGGGTGGACGAGAACAACGTGGTGCTAGAGTGTAATCCTGCCGCCCAGCGCCTGCTGCGCATTAGCCACTGGCAGCCGGGCATCAAGCTTTTGCTGGAGTGGGTGCGCTCCTACGAGTTGGATCAGCTCATCGAAGCCACCCGCTGCCAGGAAGCTGGCGCTTCCGTCCAGAGCCGCGAATGGGTCTTCTACCCTCCCGGTGGCGAGGACAAACCGGTTCCGCTGCGGGCTTGGGGGCTGCCCCTGCCCCAGGCCCATGTGGCCATCTTTTTGGAAGACCGCCTAGAGGCCACGCTGCTGGCGCAACAACGGGATCGCTGGGCCTCGGACGTGGCCCACGAGCTGAAGACTCCCCTCACCTCGATTCGTCTCCTGGCGGAAACTCTGCAAAGCCGAGTCGATGCCGCGCAAGCGGTTTGGGTGGAACGACTGCTAAATGAGACGCTGCGCCTCAGCCAGCTGGTGCAAGACTTGCTGGAACTGAGCGCTCTCAACTTGGGGGCCGGATCCCGCTCCCAATGGCGCTGGGTAGATCTAGCCGCCTTGGTGCGAGAAGCCTGGCAGAGTCTAGAACCGCTAGCCAAGCCCCGCCACCAGGAACTGCACCTAAGCAGCTCCTCCCCCCTCTATCTCTGGGGAGATGAGCAACGCCTCTATCGCCTCATCCTCAACCTCTTGGATAATGCCGTCAAATATGGCGGGCCTGGTTCTCCTATCCACGTGAGCCTCTCCGAGGAGGGATCCCAAGTGCGGCTGGAGGTGTACGACCACGGCCCCGGCCTGCCGGAGGATCAATTTGAGCTGGTCTTTCAACCCTTCTACCGCACCGACGCGGCGCGGGCCCGCAGCAAAGGCGGCACTGGCCTTGGCTTGGCCATTGTGCGTCAGATTGTGGAACTCCATGGGGGTACGATCCGCTTGCGCAATCATCCGCAAACCGGTGGGCTGTGGGTTCTGGTGGAATTGCCCCGCCAGCACCCCGATGCCTTGTAAAGCAAAAGACGGCTGGCCCCTTTCCCTTTCGTCGACAGGGTCCAAAAAGCTCAACTCACGGATTATCCATTGGGGAGGCGATCCCCTAGAATGACTCTAGGTAATCCTTACAGTTCCTACCTCAGGCGTTGGGCATGGGCGCAGACTACCATTGCGCGGATCTGCTGTCGGAACGGGAACTGCAGGTCCTGGAGTTGGTTGCGGCTGGCATGACCAATCAGGACATTGCAAAGCGCTTGGAAATCAGCAAGCGCACGGTCGATAACCACATCAGCAACATTTTGAGCAAGACGCGAACGTCAAACCGGGTTGCTTTGGTGCGATGGGCGCTGCAATGGGGAAAGGTGTGCCTGGATCAGGTCAACTGCTGCGTCTTGAACAACGACAAAATTGCCTAATCCTCCTCCGCGAGCACCCCAGGGACAGGGAACAAGGGTAGGGCAGCGCATGCCCTGCTGAGGTGTTCTCAAAGGGTACCTTAGCTCAGGCGGGGGAAAAAGCCAGCGGCACCGGATCCGGTTGCAGCAGCCGTTGACACAGTTGGGCAATCTGGGCTGGGCTAGCCTCGTCTAGCCAGCGGTGGAAGGCCTGGGATTCGCGGATCCGGCTGAGCAGCCCAGTGGAGATCTGTTCCGATCCCTCCAGGGCTTCTAGCCACTGCTGGGGCAGGCCAGTAGCTGCCGCCAGGGCAGCGGGATCCCAGGGTTTTGCCTGCCCTAGTTCCCGCAGTTGGGCAAGTTGCTGAGGGAGGCGATCCCAGGAGTGGGCAGAAGCAGCCAGGATCAGGGTTTGCGGCTGCACCTGCTGCAGTAGTTGGGCCAAATCTGCCGGCAACCAGGGCCAGCAGGCCAGTACAAGAGTTGTTTTAGCTGAGGGGGGCAACGGCTGCCCAAGAGGAAGAGGTTGCCCAGTGTAGTAGAGGGCTTTCTCCAAAGAATCCGGCAGGGGGCGTTGCCGGTAGTCTTGGATTTGGAGGCGAGGGGCCGAAACAGCAGGGGCCTGCCAGTTGCCAGAGGGACGCACCGCCAGCACTGTACCTCGCCAGGGCTCTTTGCTGTCGGCTTCCAACCGCAGGGCAATGTCCACAGCTGGGCAGTTTTGCCACTGTTCCAGCTCTTCGCCAGCTCCCCAAAACCAGAGGGTACGGGATCTCGCCCTACCTTTGAGCTCAAACCTGAGATGGCGGCCATCCCCAGAGGCTCTTAGAGTGGATTTAGTGGGGCGGAAGTTCATCAGGGCTACGATGGGGTTGGGGTTGCCGTGCCCAAAGGGCTGTAGAAGCTGCAACTGCCGATACACCTCGTCTAGCTCCGCCACCCCATCCCCGCCCTGAGAGGCCAGCAGAGTCCAGTCGAGGAGAATCTCCACCGCCAGGGCGCGAGCTTGCTGATCCGGGCTAACCCGCGCCGCTAGCTCTCGCCGCAATGTCAGCTGCACAGCGGCCAGGCAAGCCAGATCGAGTTGGATCCCCGCGGCCATGGGGTGTCCCCCTCCTCGTCGCAGGAGAGGACGCACCGCCTCAAGGGCCTCTAGCAGGTTTACCCCTGGAATCGAGCGGCCTGACCCATAGCCCAGCCCTGTGCTCTCGTCTTTGGCAATCAACACCGTTGGGCAACGGTATTCCTCCGCCAAGCGGGCCGCCGCAACTCCCAAAACCCCTGGGTTCCAGCCACTGCTGGCCAAGACGATGGCTCGCTCTCGTGCCAGATCGAGGCTTTCCACCTGCTGCCTGGCTTCCTGTAGCACCTGTTGGGTGAGCTGCCGACACTCTTCGCTGAGGGCGACGAAATGCTTCACCAGCGTCTGAGCCCGCTGCGGATCCGAGGTGGTCAGCAGCTCCACTGCTAGCCTAGCGTCTTCCAAGCGGCCAATGGCGTTCAGCTGGGGAGCAAGGCGAAAGGCAATGTCCTGAGCTGTTAGCGCTCCTGGGGATGGGCAGTTGCTCACCCAATCCAAAAGAGCCCGCAGCCCTGGACGCTGCGTCTTGGCCAGCACGGGCAACCCCCGCTGTACTAGGTAGCGACACTCCCGCTGTAACACGGCAACATCGGCCACGATCCCCACCGCCACCAGATCTAGGTGCTCCTCGACGCCAGGAATTCCCAGCGCTTGATAGAGGGCCTCCGCTAGCTTGTAGGCCACCCCCACCCCTGGCAGGAAGCGCAGGGGGTGCTCCTCCGGCAGGCGCAAAGGGTTGACTACCGCATAGGCAGGGGGCAAGGGATCTGGCAGGGCGTGGTGATCCATCACGATCACGTCCACCCCTCGGGCTTGGGCCAGGGCAATCTCGGCAGCATTGCCGATGCCGCAGTCCACCGTTAGAAGTACTTGGCAACCCTGAGCCAGCACCTGCTGGAGCCGCTGGGCATTGAGCCCATGTCCCTCGCGGCTGCGCAGCGGTAGGGTGAACTGGACTTGGAAGCCCAAGGGTTGTAACGCCGAGAGCAAAAGACTGGTGCTGGTGACGCCATCGCAGTCAAAGTCCCCCCAAATGCAGAGGGCTTCTCCTTTTTCCCTGGCCTCCAGTAGCCGCCGCACTGCCCGCTCCAGATCCGGCAGGGATTCCGGCGGGGTGGGGGAATAGAAGCTGGGATCCACGAAAGCCCGCACCTGTTCCCGGCTGTGCAGCCCGCGCAAGGCTAGCACCTTGGCCGCGTACTTGCCGTATTCCCGGCTCAGCTCTGGGTCAAACTGAGGCGGAGTGGGCAGCAGATCCCAGCGGTACTCCATGCAAGCTGGCTAGGGATAGAGCTCCTTAGGAGCGTATCAAAAAGGGTCTAGGTTCGGATCCCTGTCGAGTTGCTATTGACAGCAGTGGGCGGCTATGCAGCAAGGGGAGGGGTGGTCATGGTCGTGAGTAGCACAAGCTTGGCTGCAGTAGAGCTGGCCTTCGTAGCGATAGCCTTGGCTGCTCTCGAAGCTGCAGTTGCAGTGCTCGCAGGCGCAGCGAACAAGGGTGCTAGACATGGGTTTTTCTCCTTCTTTTCGAAGATCCGCGTCTCTATACCCTAGCGGTTGTTGGACAACGAGGCTGAAACGAGAATCAAACTCACGCCTGGCTGTCCAAGTGGCGGCAACCTGCCCATTGCCACCTTCCCTCTCCTGCTGAAGGAGGTTAAGGAAAGTCAATAGCTCCTGGGCAGGTTACTAACTTATGATGCGGGCGTGAGGTGTGAATAAGTACCTAGGCAATGGCCACGGAACGGATTCGTTTTGCGCAGGTCTCAGACATTCATCTGATGCCGGAGACGGCATGCCGCTGGTGGTGGATGTCCGATTCCCCTCGCCGCCAGTTGGAAGTAGCCGTTGCCTATCTCAACCAGGTGCCGGATCTGGACTTTGTCGTGTTTACCGGCGACTTGGTGGATCAGGCGGATCCAGAAAGCTTTGAGCTATTCCGAGAGATTCTTGCCCAGCTGCGGATGCCCTACTACCTCAGTCTTGGCAACCACGATGTCGACACCCTGCAAAGAAAGGGGCGCTTCGACCGAGAACAATTTATCCGCTGGTGCCAAAGCCAATTTCCCCTCTTTCCGGCTCCCACGGGCTATGTCGATTACAGCCTTTCTCCTCTGCCCGGGATCCGCCTCATTGCCCTTGACGCTAGCCTGGGACCTTTTCCCCTGCCCCAGGGGGTGCTGCGCCCCTCGCAACTGCATTGGCTGGGCGAACATCTGCAAGTAGTTTCAGAAGAATGGCTAATCTTGTTAATCCACCAGCCGCCTTTCATCTCCCCCACCCAAATGGATGCAGTTGTGTTCCGCAACTACCAGCTCCAGAAGCAGGCAGCTGCCGCCCTCCATGCTCTCTTAGCTGGCCATGGACGGGTGGTGGCAGTGTTGAGTGGGCATCTACATGTGCCGAAAGTCCATGTACGAGATGGGATCCCCTACCTGACAGCCCCTCCCCTGGTGGGGCCAGTCTCGGCACTGCGGCTGTTCGAGGTGGATTTGAACCCCCGGCGAGGGATCCTGCGCTACCACTGGGTTCACCTACCGGAGCCAGGACCCAGACCCCTCTGGCATGGTTTCCTGATGGGGAGACGTCGGGATCGCTGGGGAGAGATCCCCCTGCGCGCCAGAGGAGCTCGATCTACCCTGCTACCTGTTGCAGCTCGATAAAAGTCCTAAAGCTCGACCGAATTAGTGTAGATTAAGAAGGCAAAGCAGCTGGACTCGGCGTCTCTCCCTATGAGTGCAACCCTTTCTTCCTCTACCCACTGGGAACAGGCAGCCCAGGAGGTGCAAAAGCAGTATCAGCCCCAGGTAGCTGCCCTGAGCGAACGCTTTGAGCCCCTTTCCGCAAGCGACTTGCTGGCCTGGGCTGTATCTGAGTTCGGGGATGGGCTGGTACTTGCCTGCAGCTTTGGACCAGAAGACCTGGTGTTGATTGATTTGCTCACTGCTATTCGCCCGCAGGTGCGCGCCTTTTTCCTGGATACCGATTTTCACTTCCCCGAAACCCTACAACTGCAACAACAGGTGCTGGCCCGCTATCCCCATTTGCAACTGGAGGTCTTTAAGCCTCTGCTGACACCGGAAGAGCAGGCGGCGCAATACGGGCCAGAACTGTACCGCACCAACCCCGACCTTTGCTGCCACCTCCGCAAGGTGGAGCCCCTGCACCGCGCTCTGGCCAACTGCACCACCTGGATTACGGGAATGCGTCGGGAACAGGCTCCTACCCGCGCCAACATTGGCAAGGTGCAGTGGGATAGCAAACGCAACCGCCTCAAGCTCAACCCCCTCGCCGACTGGACAAGCGGCCAGGTGTGGAAGTACATCCTCGACCACGGGATCCCCTACAACCCTCTCCACGACCGCAACTACCCCAGCATTGGCTGTATGCCCTGTACAGCCCCAGTGGAGCCAGGCGCGGATCCCCGCTCTGGTCGGTGGAAGGGTATGGCCAAAACCGAGTGTGGCCTGCACACGTAGCCCATGAACACTGCTCCTGTTCTGGAGGTGGCTCAGCTTGAGGTCACTCCAGACTTGGAAGCTGCTTTTGAAGCCGCCATCGGCCAAGCTTTTGTCTATGACGGCAGCACCAACTGTAGCGCTGTCTGGAGCACCCCCAGCAATATCTACTATCCCTGGAGGCTCATCTGGTTACCTTCCGGCAATCGGAAAACTTTATTCGGTGGTGTGCGCTTATTGAGCCCTACTTTGCCCGGCCACCCCAGGTGTTGCAATACCAGCTAGTTCCCGGATCCCTTGGGGTCGGCAGATAGCGGAGGCTCTCTCTGGCGGTGCCATGGCTTCTGCTAGCCTGGTCTATGCTTTGGGCTCAGCAGGGATGCCACCGAAAAACGTGGCGTGGCCTCAAGGCCACTGTTCTTCGGCAAAAACCCTCCGCTGCCGAGATTTGCCCCCTGCGCTTTGTCGACGCCCAAGTTCCCCTCCCGAGATCCTCAGAGCGGCTAGTCTAGACGATGATAGAGGACACTCTAGCGGAGCAGATCAATGGATACTACTGAGGCTTTCCAAGTGCTCAATCTACCGCCAGATGCCAGCGAACAGGAAATCCGGAGGAAATGGTTTCGGGAATACCAAGCTCTCAGCGCCGCTCTTCTTGAGCTGGACGACGAGCGACAAAGACCCTTGCTGGAGGCTCGGCTGGCGCGGCTCAACGAGGCGCGGGATGTGTTGTTGGGCAATGGATCCCAGGCGGAGACGGGACTGTCTGGGGTGAGCTCGGAAGGGCTGCCCCCCCAAGTGATCGTGCTGCTGTACCAAGCCAACGGTCAAGAAGGGATCTGCACCCGCCAAATTGGGGGCCAGGACATTGTCATTGCCTTTGAGAGCCTCTTTGGAGCGAAAAAGTATGCCCAGAGGCTGGCTCAGCAGGGGCTGCCCAAGCCTGTGGCCGAGCGCTTCGACACGCAGGAGATCGTCGATTTTTGTCGCGCAGGGGGCTATGGGTTGATGGTGGTTCCCGCCAGCGAGGTGCTAGAGCCGCTGCCAGAGAGTACGGAAGCGGCGCGCAATTGGCAAGGCAAATCCTGAGGAGCTGGTCACCCCGGTCAGGAGGGTCTTCTAGATTACCGCCGAGCCAATCTCTGCAGAGGAGTTTCGCCAGATCATGGAGGCAGCTCTGGAGGCCTGCTGTGAGGCTTTTGGCCTAAGGGCAGAGTACCTGCGTCCTGAACAGCAACAACTGCGGTTTTGGGTCATGCTGGCCCTCTGCCTGCTGGTGATTGCTTTGGTGATCCTCCTGGGAGTTCGGGATCCCGGTTATTGGCTGCTCTATGCAGTGGCCGTCCTGTTGCTGGGAGTGGTCTTTCTGGGGTTGCTCTGGGTTCTCCTGGAGTTGCGGCAAAACCTGCGTCGCATTCGTCAGCGCTGGCAAGAGGCCCATCTCCTGAATAGCCCTGCCGAGATCATGGAGTTCGCCAGCGATCCCGCCTGCAAGGTTAAAGAATACAACCGCTGGGTGCAAGAGCTGCAACAATCGCTGGAGGGGGGGCCACTATTGGCAAGATTTTCGCCAACTCAGTGAGGCCGAACAGAAGTATATCCAGTCGCTCTTTTTGCAGGTGCGGGCCCAACTGGTGATGGCTCTGCAGGTGTGCAGAGCTTTAATCGAGAATCCGCAAACCTCCGTAGCTCAGTACCTCAACCAAATGGTTGCCCGGGATCAGCAACTGGTGGAGCAGTTTGTCGCCAAAAACTTGACGGCTAACCGCTACGTAACCATGGCCCGCCACCTCTCGGCGCTGGAAGCAGGTCTGCAAGCTCGGATTGGCGCTCTGGCATCTTGCTAGCTTATGCTCAAGCCCTTGCTAAACGGAAACACGGCACGGCTGGCCCTCCTCCTGCTGGCTGGTGGGCTAGGCTTGTTGGGGTGCGGGGATCCGAATGTACCCCTGACGCAGCCGCCTCCCAACGCTTTTCGCGTCAGCACCCCCCGCCCGCCGCGCTTAGATCTCTACCCTACCCCACCACCAATGCCTACCCCTACGTCAACGCCGCTCCCTAGGCTGTCGGAGATCACAGCTCGCTGGCTGGGACTCTCGTGGCCGCCGCAACGGCGCGAGATCAGCCCGGTGCGGTTAAGCGCGCGTTTCCTGGATATCTCGTTGCCGCCCA